>CAZJHF010000045.1:0-13859 GCA_964545505.1 uncultured Desulfobacterales bacterium
GGTTATAAAAATTCATGGCCTGCTCGATGGCCCAAAAAAGACCACTGGGATCGAAGTTCTTAAACAAAAAGCCGTTTCCGTGGTCGTCGAGCGCGTCCAGGTCAGCGATGGTATCGTGAATGCCGCCGGTGTCGTGGGCAACCGGCAGGGCGCCGTAAATGGGCGCGATCATCTGGGGCAGCCCGCAGGGCTCAAAGCTTGAGGGCATCAGGATAAAATCAGCGGCGGCATACGCCAGGTGCTCCAAGCGAAAATCAAAATTGCAAATTGCCACACGCTTTTCCAAACTATGAAAATGTACAATGTCCCGGAAGACCGACTGGTAATCACCATTGGCCACAAAGACAATTTGCAAATTCTGTTGCCAGTAAGTTGAAAGGACTTTGTACATAATGTCGGCCAGCAAATGGCAGCCTTTTTGAAGCGGATCCAGACGTGATGGCCAAAAAAATATGGGCGCCGCATTATCCTGGATGAGACCCAACTTTTTTTGAAGAAAGACTTTATTGGCTTTTTTGCCGGATACAAAATTTTTAGGGCTGTAATTTAGCACCAGTTCCCTGTCTGTGGTAGGGTCAAAAGAAGGATCGGGCGCATTGAGTATGCCCGCGGCACAATTGGCCTTTACCTTATTGGCCAGTTCCTGCTTAAGCGGGGGGTAAACAAAATCATGCCGCCCGTTGATAACTTCCGTCAGAAAATTGGGGCTGACCACATTCACAAAGTGGGCCGCAAAGACTCCGCTGGTCAGCAAATCCACCGGATTGGCTTCCCGGGCCTCTTCATACTGATTGGCCATGTTTTCAAAATATAAATTTTGCCAGAAATAGGCGGCATCGATACCGCGGTCTTCGATATACGCCAGATTGGTTTTGACCGTATGCACGTTGTGGATGGTAAATAGACAGGGGATGCCCATTTGCCGGGCCATGGCCGGGACCAGGCCGGTCATCCAATCGTTACAGTGGATCAGGTCGGGCTGCACCCGGGGGACGATGTTATTGATAACCTCGCGCTGAAACGCCAAGGCCAACTTGATGTTTTCTTCACCATAAGCTGAATAAACGCGGTTAACATAATAAAATGCGCGATCTTCGGCCAGGTGGATGCGGTCATCGGGCATTTTTCGGCGGATCGTGCGAAATTCTTTTTGGAGAACCGGTGCCAGGCCGTCGCTGAAAATAGAACGATAATCCGGTATGGCTACGTGCACGTCAGCACCCTGCTCAAACAGGGCTGTGACCAGCGCGGCCGACACATCGGCCAGCCCGCCGGCTTTGGCAGTGAAAAATGAAGCCAACCCGCCCATACGGTCCGGCAGGTAGGTCACTTCGGGGGTTACCACCAGCACCCGCGGGTTGCATGGCACATCTACCATTTGAATGGCACCTTTCTCTTACTTGTTTTCAATGGAGTATAAATGCTTCTTTAGGAACAATCCGAGATCCGCAATCTAAAATCCAAAATCTTCTTTAGGCCCAGGTCAGTAGCCCGGGCGTTGATTTTACGCGACTATCACCCCGGGGCGTTACACGCACGGTAAATCCGAATCGACCCGAATTTTGGCAATTTAAAGAGCAGCCGTAGAGGTATAGCCCGTTGCCGTTGTCTTCCATAACGCTCATGGGTTCTGATTTACTGGCATCCAGATCCTCTAAAGATTTCATTTGGCCATAATAAAGCTCGACATCAACCTCATCGGGTTTGAGTTCGGCCAGGTTGACGCGCGTTGTGATTTCGAATTTTTCACCCACCCGACAGGGACCATGGGCTTGTCTGACCGGCGAGCTGATTTCAATATCTTTCCAAAGCGAACGAAGCCTGCTTATCTGAGCGGTCAGCTTTTTAGCTTCTGCGGATTGATTGGCCAGCAAAGCATCATAACGTTTGGCCGCTGGAATATAGAAACGGTTTTCATAATCGGCCGCCATGCGAAGGCTGCAAAACATTTCCATTGCCATTTTCATCGAGGCCTTCATCATTTTTAGCCAGTTGCCGGGGAGGTCACCGTTTTTGCGATCGTAGAAATAAGGGATCACTTCATTTTCCAGAACATTATAAAGCGCCTGGCTCTCAACAGCATCCTGGTAGTCGCGATCCTCGTATTCCTCACCGTTTCCGATGCGCCAGCCCCTATCTTCGCTATATCCTTCGCACCACCATCCGTCCAGAATGCTGAGATTTAAGACCCCGTTAATGGCGGCTTTCATACCGGATGTGCCGCAGGCTTCCAGCGGCCGCCTGGGCGTATTCAGCCAGACATCCGCACCCTGCAGCAGATGACGGGCCAGATGCATATCGTAATCTTCCAGAAAAACAATACGATCGCGAAGTTCCGGTTTGCTGGCAAAATGAAAAAGCTGTTTGATGAGATTTTTGCCCTCATCGTCTTTGGGATGGGCCTTGCCGGCAAAGATAAACTGGACCGGATATTTTTCAGAGTTTGCGATCGCTTCCAGACGCTGAGGATCCTGAAAGAGCAAAAACGCCCGTTTATAGGTTGCAAACCGGCGGGCAAAAGCGATGGTGAGCACATTCGGGTCCAGCACCGATTCGAGCGCCCCAATGATATTTCGCGGTGCATTGCGGCGCGCATATTGTTTAACCAATTGCTCCCGGCAGGTGCGCACCAGACGGGAACGGTTCATCTCATGACTGCGCCACAGCTCTTCGTCGTAAATATCGTCTATATGCTTGATGTTTTCCGGTTTGCGGGAACTCATATACCAATCCGGTCCGAGATAGCGCCCGAATAGATTGGCAAATTCCTGGGAAATAAATGAAGATATATGAATACCGTTGGTGATATGGGCTATGGGCACTTCTTCAACCGGTCGATGCGGCCACACATGCGACCACATACGCCGGGCCACACGGCCGTGCAATCGGCTGACACCGTTGCAGTGGGACGCCATATGCAGCCCCAGAATGAACATCGACAACGGAGCGTCAGGGGGAGATCCTTCGGTTTGTCCCCAGGATAAAATTTCAGTCGCCGACGTTCCCAATTGTTCTTCCAGCGGCTTTAAGTATGGCAGGACGTCTTCGGCCGGAAATTCATCATGGCCTGCAGCTACCGGTGTATGGGTGGTAAAGACGGTTGTGCGCGGCACGATCTCCAGGGCGGTTTTAAGATCAATCTTCTGCTCGGCCATTGTTTGTGCCAGGCGTTCCAAGCTAGCAAAGGCCGAATGCCCTTCGTTCATGTGTAGAACCTTAACCTGAACGTTCATTTTTTCCAGAGCCCGCATTCCGCCGATTCCCAGTAACACTTCCTGGGCCAGGCGCGTTTTCTGATCACCGGCATAAAGTCTTGATGTCATGTCCCGATACGGCAGGGGGTTTTCAAGAATATTGGTGTCCAACAGGTAAAGGGGTATGCGGCCGATCATCATTTTCCAGACGACAGCCTGAATGGGGCCTTCAGGTCCGATTACCGAAACGCGTAATTCGTTATTGTCGGCATCACGTACCCGATCGACCGGAAGATCATAAATGTCGGTTTCCGGATAGGCTTCCTGCTGCCATCCGTCCGGGTTGAGATACTGGCGGAAATAACCGCGGCGATACATGAGCCCTACACCGATCAGCGGAAGATTCAAATTGGATGCCGATTTCAAATGATCACCGGCCAAAATGCCAAGGCCGCCGGCAAACAGCGGCAGGCTTTCATGAATGCCAAATTCCATGGAAAAATAGGCAATCGTCTCCCCGGACCCCAGGGCTGGTCGGACGCGTTCAGCCGAATCCAGAACCCGGCTCTGAAATTGCTCCTGCACGCCCTTTAAATGGGCTAGAAAACCTTTATCCTTTGACAATTTTTCAAAGCGGCTTTGTGAAATTTTCGATAAAAAGAAAATTGGATTGCGGTTGGCCTCAACCCAAAGCGGTGGGTCCATGCGTCGAAAAAGCTCGATAGCGTCCTTGTTCCAGCACCACCACATATTGCGCGAGAGAATTTCAAGAAATTGAAGTGGTTTCGGTATATTGGGAACCACCTGAAACGTTTGAAAATTTTTCATCTGATGCGAATCCTTAATCGGTTATACGGCCGACAATATCGACAACTGCTTTTTGTATGCGAGTAACACCTGCAACTGGATTATAGAAGAATAAAGCGTAACACCTGAAAAATCAATATATCTAAAAATAATTCAGGGATTGGGGGATTTAGGTATTCAGGAATTAAACAGGTGTTCAAAATGCACTTAATTCCCCAATTCCTCAATTGTAATTTTTTTCCAGGCCTAAATTGAAACGCTCAATTTAGGATAGTTTTTAAGTTGAGCGATTGTCGAGGTTGCCGCAGCTACACGGCAGATGTCGTTTCGCTATAGTTTTCTATGCGGGACGGCATCTAACACAGTAGATGCGGTAAGATCGGCAAGCCCCCGTGGGGTTTCAAATTTTATAACTTAGATCGATATAATTCCTTTAGGAAAATGGGCTCATTTATAAAATTTGAAACGCTCAATTTAAAAAAGTTTTAGCCAGACCCGCAGCAATTCGCTTGCTCCCCAGGCCTGGGCATCGCAACCGCGCGGCGTGTGCGGATAATCGCCGTCTAAAATTTCCGGAAGATGACCCAGGCAGCCGTGCTCTAAAAGCTGAGCTCCGCTCGAGAGCCAGGCCAAAGCCGCCGCTTTGCCTTCTTCTCCGTAAGTCATGGCCCAGGCTTCACAAAAAGAAGGAAACGGCCAGGTCCAGGCCGTGCCGTTATGATAGGCGGGCTTGCGCCGGGTGTCTTCATCACCTTCATATTTTCCCCAGTAAGGATGGCGGGGGTCATTGATCAGGGCTCCGTGGTGAATGATTTTAATTTCATGCTGCACCGGCCGGTCGGCCAGGCTGCGGATGGCTCCCGGGACCAGAAGCCGTTCACAGGCGGCCAGGATGCCCTGGCATTTGACCCTATCGGTAATGGCGCCCAGGGTGATGGCCAGAAGCTGGTTGGGGCGCAGGGCATCGTCGGCGACGGCATCCCGGGCCGCCTGGCCGGGAGTGGCGTGCAGACAATCCGATAAAAAAGCGAGTTCCGGCTGCCAGAAATATTGCAGAATCGAGTGTTGAACCTGTTCGGCCAGCTGCCGCCATTGCTGACGGGATTTGGTTGGATCTATTTCGGCCAGAAAGCTCAGCGCTTTGTACCACAAGGCCTGGATTTCGATCGGATAACCCTGGCGGGGGGTGCCGGCCGGGTGATTGGTGTCCATCCAGCTGAAATGAGTTGGGCTGAAAATCAATCCCGATTGCGGGTCCATGTGCACGCCGTTGAGTGCACCTTTTTTCAGGGATCGGCCGATGGAGATCAGGATCTGTCGCATTGAGCGTCCGCCACAATCGGTTGTCAGCAATTCATCATCATCCTTTGCCCGGACCCAATCAGCGCTGGCGGTTAGCAGCCAGAGCGGTGCGTCGGAAGTACTGCGGTTGGCGTCACTTTCGGCCTGAATCATGTTCGGCAGGGTACCGTTTTTTTCAAAACGCGCGAATTGGATGAGAATATCGCGGGCCTGTGCTGTTTTTCCAGCGGCCACCAGCCCGCGCACAAAAATTAAAGCATCCCGCCCCCAGTCCAGAAACCAGGGGTAACCGGCAATAACGGACTTCAAATCACCCCTTCTGACGACATAATGGTCCAGGCTGCGGTTGAGCATTTCGCTGGCCGCTATGTGGGTATCCTCTTCTGTTGCGAACGGTGCCGTTATGGAATCCTCAACGGACGCGCCTGCTTTCGATATATCCTGTGCGTTGCCGGCGGTGGCCCTCAGGGTTACGGACTGATTGCCTTCGACTTTAACACGCAGATAACCGGGACTGAACAGATCTGAATCCGGATCATGGCCGCGGCGGGCATCCTGCCGGCGATGGATCATATACAGCCATTCCGGTTGGGTTATAAAGACGGCTTCATCCATCTGGATGCGGAGCTGATGATCGGCGGCCGGCGTAAAATCAAAGCCATTGGAAAGGGCGCTCACCGCCTGCGGCCACTGTTTTTCAGGGCCTTGATAGGCCTTGGTGGCGGCATGAAAGCTGCGGTTTTCAATATCCGGCCGCAGGATGATTTCAACCGGTTCTGAATCCGCCAATCGTTGCGGCCGATCTTTGGCCGGATGACGAAAAAAGTGCAACAGGACCGAATTTTGACCTACAAGCATTGTCATGCGGACGGTCAGCAAAACATTTTCCCCCTGGCCGGTGGGAACATGATATTGCCAGGATCCGCTGCCATCTGTTGATGTCTGGAATTTTTCGAGGCAATCCATATTTAAGGCCTGTGAATAGCCCTGATAAACCACCCAGGCCCGACAGCGGCTGAACATGATCCAGCGATCTTCAGGAACATCCGGATGGAGGTTGGCCGCCAGCAGTCCGTCATAGCGGCTGTCAAGCTTGTTCCAAGCCACCGGGCTGTGCAGCATCGCCCCGCGGCCGTTGGTCGCCAGAAAGGAAAACGCCTCGTCAAGCAAGTCTGAATGATCGTAAACCTGTTTGATGGGCAGATCTTTGACAGCGGGCAGCAAGACCACGTGGCCTTCTGCATGGCGACAACCGGACGGCTGGGCTTGATCGTAAACCGACAGTGACAGGGTGCAGCGTTGCATGGTTTGCGGAACCGCCGGCGGTAAAAATAGTACAAAATGATTTCCTTCGTCGGTCGGCAGGCTGGGCTCCGTAGCCAGCGTCCGGTTTCCATCGGCCAGGCGGGCCCGGAAAGCGCAATCAGCGCTTATGAGCAAAAAGTGACCCGGCGGAATCATGACTTCCCGCCGCAAATCCTGCGGCCATAGCCAGGTGATGACCCGCGGCGGCCCACCTTCGGAAACGTGCTGTTTGCAAAACGTGAGCGGATCTTCTTTTAGCTGATGCACCGCCTGTGCGCGATCAAAATGAGTGAAATGCTCTATACCCCGGTAGAATGATACGATCTCCAGCGCTTTGGCCGACAGGCGTTGAAATTCAATGCGCTCGGATAACGCGAAAGGCTGTTCTGGATAGTGGCCGGCCGGGTCCAGCTCCTCTGCCCGGGTTGAAAGACAAAGTACCTGGCCGGGTTCCAGCTGAAGGGTATGTAAGCCATCGGATGTGGCTGCTTCTATAGTATTTCCAGTGAGCAGATCATAAAATACCGCAGGATCAAGCCCCGTTGATGCAGGGTCCCAGGTTGCGACGGTTCGGTTTTCAGTATCCAGATTGACAACAAGCAACAGCTTTTTCCCGGACGGGCGATGGTGCCGCAGCAAGACGATGTAATTACCCTCATTTTGCTGGTGCATGCTCAAAGCAACCTCTTCGTGAAATGCCGGGTGGATCTTTAACAGATGATTCAAGCGCCGGATCTCGGCAATCTGGTGGGTTGCAGCCCCCCAGTTTAGCGATGCGGCGTCGTGGACGTTTATTTTTTCGGTGGCCAGCCACTCGACACCATTGGCAAAACCAAAAGCACCGTTGTGCGAGCTCAGAGCGCACAGGGCGGTCCGCATGCGGGCGTAGGTTTCAGATTTTTTTGCCAGTCTGAGATTATCGTGGGTTTCGGCAAAATGCACGGTTATCCCGTCTTTGCTCGAGATGTCGATAGCCTCAGTCAGGTAATGTTCGATCTGAGCGCGGTCGTAGTTTTGAAACAGCTCGGAATACGCCCAGTTTAAATTGGCGCTGTTTAATAGATCGCGGGTTACTGAAATTTTACCGCCCAGACCTTCGAGTAAAAAGGTTACATCCGGAAACTGGGTCCTTACTTTGGCAACGATATAGCGCCAGGCCTTTTGTGGTATCATATAACCGGCATCACAGCGGAAACCGTCCACCCCCCGCTGACACCACTTGAGAAACACATCCGCCATGTACTGCCACAGTTCGGGCTGGGAATAATTTAACTTCGTCAGATCTTCCCAGGCAACGCCCCAGGCACCGGGCACCTGGATGCGGCCTTCGGGGCTTCTGACCAGCCATTGCGGATGGGTTTCGTGCAAACGTGCAGCCCAACCGGTATGATTGATGGCAATATCGATCAGGATCTTGGCATTGCGCTGGTGCACGGCATCCACCAGTTCGATGAATTGCTCCAGGGGGGTGGCGTGCGGATCGAATTCGGCCAGGGCAGGGTCCACCTCGGTAAAGCTCAAGGCGGCATAAGGGCTGCCGAATCTTCCCATGCGCCCATAGGTGGTCGGGGTGGGGTGGATGGGAAGCAGCATTAGCAATCGGCACCCGAGCTCACCGATAATAAAATCGAGTTCTGCAACCAGGTCACGAAAGGTCCCCGAGGGCGGAATCACTGTGTAACCGCTACTATCCAGATTCTGAACGCACTGCGCGTCAGATGAACTCAGCGCCTGCCGGCCGGCTTTGTTGGGGCCAAACTGGCGCACAAAGGCATTGTAAATGATGTTGGCACAACAGGCATCGGCTGAATCCACATTAATGGCTGTGTTTGGACCCGGTGGCCATGTGGGCTGGCTTTCGCCTTCTTTTAGAAAATAACATTTTGCTTCGAAATGACCGGCCTCGCACAGCGGCAGGGTCACAACAAAACGCCTGTCATCCAGGCGCTGCATGGGCAGGTCAAACCAGGCCTTACCGAGCGGCGTTTTCTTCTCTTCGACTTCCCGGATGATTTCATTTCTAATAACGCTGGCATGACCGATATTGGTGCGCACCCACGCGCTACCGGCCTGGGAGCCAGGCAGTTGCAAGGTTAATTTGAGCAAGTCTCCGCAGAAGCGCACCAGGCGCTTTCCGGGAGCAGGATCTTGAATTATTTGGTCGCCATGTGTCATATCAGCTGATCCCGGTCATTTTTACACGATTCATCTTTTGGTAGACCTTGCGTGAATATTCGTCGTCGTTTAACAATAGAAATGTTTGGTTCGATATACCGCGTCTCAGATGAATGCTTAATTTTGATGGGAGAAATTCATGCAACATGCCAAACTGAGTTTACATGTTCTGAGCGCTGGTATATGTATAATACCGAAATTCTCCTTGAAAAACAAAAAATATAAGCATAAGAAATATTAATAGATTTAACAGGATAGCGCTTTTGGGTGTATCACCATCATTAATTGTATACCGAACTCGCTCGAATGCCAATAGCCTGAATTATAAAATAGGAAAATACAATATGCGAAATCGTTGTTTATATATTTGTTTGGTATGTGTTGTCGTTTATCTTTTTCTTCTCCAGCCCTTGCTGCCGGTCAAACATGCTGGCGATGCCCATGCCGCACAGTTGGAGCTGTTTCAGGCGCTGATGGCAGAAGATATTTTTTCGAACGCTCCCCGTAATCCGACGACCGCTTTCTCCGTCAAACAAAAGAAAGCCGTTTGTTTTACCTCATTCAACCAGGTGCCACAAAAATTGATTATCTATCATAACTGGTATCATCGCGATGTGCCCAGCGCCAAAATCCGGCTAACGCTCAAGCCGCCCAGCTGGTCGACATACAGCAGCATCGAGCTCAACAAAACCGACATTGGTCCCTGGCGGGTAGAGATAACCGATGAAACCGGCAATGTCCTTGAAGTTTTAAGATTCAGTGTTACGGAATGATCATAATGGAAAATTTCCTTTTATTCATATCCACCATCCGCTGGCAGGATGTGGTTGATATCTGCGTAAACAGCTATATTCTTTTCCGCTTTTACGTTCTTTTCCGGGGGACCAATGTATTCCGGGTCCTCATCGGTATGACTGTTCTGTGGTTTCTGCAACGCATTGCGGTTTCCCTGGGGCTCATTGTCACCAGCTGGGTAGTACAGGGCATCGTTGCGGTTGGTGCTATCATTATCATTGTGGTGTTTCGTAATGAAATTCGCCGGGTACTGCAGGCCAAAAATTTAAAATCCATTCTCTGGGGGCTTTCTTACAAGACGGCCACGACGCCGACCGAGATTATTACCGAAACCGTATTTCAGATGGCTGACCGCAAATGCGGTGCCCTGATCGTTTTTCCGGGCAAAGAAGATCTGAGCGGCGTGGTGCAGGGCGGCACGCCCTGGAAGGGCCTGATCACCAAAGAAATGATTGCCAGTATCTTCTGGCCCGATAATCCGGTGCACGATGGGGCCGCCATTGTTCAGGGAGATCAGATAACGTTTGTGGCTGCCATCCTGCCGCTATCAGAGCGTGAGGACCTGCCCTCTCATTATGGTACACGGCATCGTGCTGCCCTGGGACTGGCTGAAGCATCCGATGCGCTGGTTATCGTTGTCTCAGAGGAAAGGGGCGATGTGCTGGTTGCCAAGGGCAACCGCTTGCGCGAAATCAAGCTGAAAAAAACGCTTGAAAATAATCTACAGGAACATTTGGGCACCGCCGCCGTCGAAAAAAGCGCCGCGCGAAAAGAAGGCCTTGAAATCGCAACTGCTGCGATGCTGTCCATTTTGTTTATTACCGGCATCTGGTTCAGTGTTTCCAGGGGCCAGGATACGCTGGTTTCTTTGGATATCCCGGTAGATTATATCAATCGGACAGCCGGCACCGAAATCGTGGATACGTCGGTAAAAACCGTTAGCCTGGTGTTAAGCGGGTCAGGTGCTCTGGTTAAATCCGTCACACCGGATCAGGTCGGCGTCCGGCTGGATTTAAGTAAAACCAGCGTTGGACGCAATACATTCACGATTACGTCTGATAACATTTCGCTGCCACCCGGCATTGTGCTGCGAGAAGTGACGCCATCTGAAGTCGATGTGTTAATCGATGAGACCATTAAAAAGGAATTCCCCGTTCAAATCGATTGGGTGGGCCGGCTGGCTGCTGATCTCATATTGGTGGATGCGGTTACCGATCCGCCTACGGTTACGATCGCCGGCAGCAAACGCATCCTTGAAGAAATCGCGACGATCTACACCGAAAAAGTGCTGCTGGATGAATTAAGTGGCAAAGGTGAATTGACGGCCAACCTGGTTTTGAGTCCGGCGTCATTGAAAATAGCGTCCGGCTCCAAGGATAAAGTCACGATTGTATATTTGATTCGCCAAAGAGAGTAATTTGAATTCGGAATGCGGAATGGGGAATGCGGAGTGCAGATTTTAGATTTTAAAAAATGAGGTCTTGATTGATGAGTGTTCCCTCTTTAATGACTGCCGCAGCGCTTTGTGTGTTTTTGATTGACACCCCGCCCTGGATGATCACCCCGTTTTCAAAATAGACATCGCCTTCTATGCTGAGAGAATCGCAATCCACCAGAGAGGGCAGTCCTTCCCTAAAGCGCTGTTCGAGAAGTTCAATTTTTCCATAAAATTTCGGGTCCAGTTTTATCTTGACGGTTTCCGGTTTGCCGGCCGATCTGCGCTTTGGGTTTAGGTGGAGTTGGTAATTATCTTTGAGGACATAGCAATCCGAGCGCAGCGCCAGCAAATCATTGCAGGATTTGACAGGGAAAAATCGAGATCGGGGCACCCTTACGGCGGTGGCGCCATCAAAAAGTGAAATAGCAGCGCCCATGGCGGTTTCAACCTGGTATACTGCCGGGCTGCTCTCATTTCTAGGATCTACTGTTTTGGGATTAAGGATCATGGGCAGATGGAGGGTATGGTCCTTTTCAAACAACGTCGATAAAGCTTCCAGGTTAATCCAGATGTTATTGGTATTGAAATAACGGTAGCGGTTTATATCTCGGAATGCGTTAATTTCTTCCTGCGGGCATTGGGCGGCTTCACGCAAAATCAGACGACCGTTGCGGTGCCTGGCCAGATGTCCGCCCTTGATATCTGCCGGGGTTTTTTCAGCCACCTCCATCATGAACGGAAATTGGTGTTCGCCAAAATAGCCCAGCAACCCTGAGTCCATCTGAGCGCCGAGATTATCCAGATTGTGAATAAAGGCATACCGTATCCCGTCATTTTGTAGGCTGGCAAGCATGCCGGAAGTATGTAGCGCGGTAAAGACATCACCGTGCCCCGGTGGATTCCATTCCAATTCCGAATTCTGTGGCCATGCGGCCGGTCGCAAATCTTTTTGCTGAATTTTTGGAAACTTGTGCTGAATAAACTGAAACGGTTGGCGGGTAGGTTTAATTTTGGATAAGGCTGCTTGGGTTGCCGCCTGGGTATTAAAACTGTTCATTAATGCCAGGTGAACCCCGCTGTGATCAGCCTGTTGTAAAATGATCTCAAGAAAATTCATTTCGTTTTTGGCGTCTATCAAAGACTTGGGCCCGGTTAACCCCATGGTCGTTCCCAGCCCGCCGTTTAAAACGATTCTAACGCAATGCTGCAGAGCGCGCCGGCCGGCGGCAGCGTATTTTTCTAAACGATCAAAATCCTTAATATCCTGAAAATCTACCGATTGAATCTCGCGATCGTATAGCAGGCCGGTCTCTCCGCTGAGCACCTGGTTGTAGTAATAGGCAAACGTATCGATGACCAGCGGCTGCAAGCCTTCGTTTTTCATTTTGGCAACAAAGGTGGGCAGATGGCCTTCAACCTCTGATTTGGGCATTTACATCTCCAGGTTCATTTTTCTTTAGGTGAATGTCGGGAACCTTAAATAACAAGGTTTCAGGTGTCGGGTGTCAGGTGTCAGCAAAAATGTGGTTTCAAGTGTCAGTGTCCAGGTTTCAGGGAACATAAGACTAAAAGCGGAAGACAGAGAAACCATGCGATTGTTATTGTATCTGAGTAGCAAGGGCTCGAACCTGGCCACCGAAGGCCTGACACTTGAACACGGACACCTATTTTTACGCGACAGCTACGATCCACTCCAGCGGATCATCGGCCTTGCCGTACTGGATATCAGTGATGGCGTTGTAATATTTCCGGGCAACCGGGCCGACCTCTCCATCCGCAATGCTGAAGACTTTGTCACCGTATTTGATCTCGCCGACAGGTGAAATCACGGCGGCGGTTCCGGATCCGAAAACTTCTGTCAGTTTTCCGGAAGCATTGGCCTGCACTAATTCATCAATGCTGATTTTTCGCTCGGATACCTTGTCGCCCCAGTGTTTGGCCAGCCGGATCACCGAATCCCGGGTGATACCCGGCAAGATGCTGCCGTTTAATTCGGGGGTGACGATTTCGCCATCAATGACAAAAAAGATGTTCATGGAGCCGACTTCTTCAAGATATTTTTGCTCGACTCCATCGAGCCACAGCACCTGCGCATAACCCTCTTTGTGGGCTTGTTCTCCTGCCAGGATGCTGGCAGCGTAGTTGCCGGGCGTTTTGGCTTCACCGACCCCGCCGCGCACCGCGCGAACGTATTCATGGGTGACCAGAATTTTGACCGGGTTAAATCCCTCGGGGTAATAGGCGCCCACCGGTGAAAGAATGATAAAATAGCGATAGTTGAATGAAGCCCGCACACCGATATAGGGGTCCGTGGCGATGAGCGTAGGCCGAATGTAGAGAGAGGTTTCAGGTGCTCCCGGGACCCAGTCTTTTTCCATCGTGAGAAGCTGTTTAAGAAATTCAAAGGCCAAAGCTTCGTCGATTTCCGGCATGCACAGCCGCCGGCAGGAGCGATTCAGGCGTTTGAAATTTTCCTGGGGCCTGAACAGCTGAATGCGGCCCGATTCGGTTCGGTATGCCTTGAGTCCCTCAAAAGCGCCCTGAGCATAATGCAAAAACATGGTGGACGGATCCAGTGCCATGGGACCATAAGGTTCGATGCGCGCTGAATGCCAGCCCTTATCCGGCTCATAATCCATGATAAACATGTAATCGGTGAACAGGGTCCCAAAACCCAGGTTGGCTTCATTCGGCTTTTCTTTTAACTGTGCAGATTCTGTCACGATCACTTCCATGGAATCCTCCTCGATGATTCAAAAATTTATCTGATATATCCTGAGCTTTATCTTCTCCATTTAATGGATATTATATATTCAAATGATAAATCAAGAAATAAGTTATCT
>CAZJHF010000045.1:13959-15125 GCA_964545505.1 uncultured Desulfobacterales bacterium
ACCTGAAACCTTTTAATGTGGAAACACGGTTTATTGACATCAAGCGCTGCCTCGGATATAAGCGGCCATTTGGATTACAAAAATGGCGCAGGGCGTCATCGTGTTGAAGGAAAGGAATTTTGCATGAGCGATACACAACGAATGGCCAATGTCGACCCGGTTCGGCTGGGCCCCAACAGTCAGTTTAAATTTAAATGCCATCCGGGCGTGGAATGTTTCACAGAATGTTGCCGGGATATTAATATCATCCTGACGCCCTATGACATTATCCAGCTTAAAAGCAAGTTGCAGCTGACCTCCGAGGAATTTTTAGCCATTTACACGGAACCGCAGATGCTGGAAAAAACCGGGCTGCCGGTGATTACGCTTAAGTTCCTGGAAGACGAAGAAACGGATTCGGACAGCAAAGTGTGTCCCTTTGTCAGAGAAAACGGTTGCCTGGTCTACGATAACCGGCCAACCACCTGCCGCTATTACCCTCTGGGTGTGGCATCGCTGAGCCACAAGGAAGATGCCGATGGAGATGAGTTTTATTTTTTCGTGCATGAACCCCACTGCCTGGGATTCAAGGAAGAAAAACTCTGGACGGTCAAAGAATTTCGCAAAGATCAGGGCGTTGATATTCACGATGAAATCAATGCGGAGTGGACTGATCTGCTGGTGCGCAAGCGATCTTTCCCGCCCAATATGCAGTTGGCTGAAAAGACTAAAAATATGTTTTTTCTGGTGAGTTACAATATCGATAAATTCCGCGAATTTGTTTTTGAAAGTTCTTTCCTGGATCGCTATGAGGTTGAAGAATCGGTTCTTGACAAGATCAAGGATAACGAAATCGAGCTGCTCAAATTTGGCTTGACCTGGCTTAAATGGCTGCTGTTCAAGGAAGGCGATTTCAAGCTGAAGCCTGGGTCTGGCGAATCGGAACAGTAAACAACTGACCTAAACGTGCGACGTTTAAATGAGGTTTTTACCACGAAAGCACGAAAAATCAAAAACACGAAAAAAAGCCGGTTTCAGCTGAAACCGGCTTTTTGTTTAATTTTGTGCTTTGATTATGTGACCGTTATACTCAGATCAATATGAGGTATAAGCCAAACCTTCCCGGTATTTTTCATTTTCCAGGCGCTCGTTGATATCCACGTTAAAAAATTCGGCCACCGGCGCTA
>CAZJHF010000046.1:0-14928 GCA_964545505.1 uncultured Desulfobacterales bacterium
ATACCCAGATGTTGAGCTGGCGTCCGGCAATAAAGTAGTCGGTTCCTTTCTTGGCAATCAGGTAGCCACGGACTCCGATGGTAATGCAGTATCCCCAGTAAAGGAGAACAAAAAAGAACAGCCAGTAAATATGAGTAGCCATGTTCTTCTCCTTTCACAGATTAATAGTCAACTTAAGATTCATTTCCGTAACCAGCGTTTGCGGGCAGGCATCACCTCCTTTGCATTGGGCGTTAAATAGATAATCTGATCGCATGGTGTGTCCCGAATTGTCTGCGGGTAAGTGTCGCGCCCGATATGGCTTCCTTCCCCGCGGAGCGCCTGTCATTTTTAACCGATCCATTGGTAAATGTCTTAAACGGCTCATTCGGATACCCTGTTGCCTGTTCAATTGAGATCCCGATTCAGCTCAATGTGCATTGGTGTCAGGCATAACGGCGATCAGGCATTTCTAACCCGAACAGGTTAAAATTCTATCCCTTAGCCATATTCTTAATTTCTTCAACGATATCGGGGTTGGCCAGGGTGGTTACATCCCCAACATCCTTGTCGTTTGAGATGGCGCCCAGCACCCGTCGCATAATCTTGCCCGAACGCGTCTTGGGCATATCGGTGACGATCCAGACCTTGCGCGGCTTGGCGATCTTGCCGATTTCCGTGCAGACTGTATCGGATATTTTCTGGGCCAGCTCGTCGGAGGCTTCCTTGCCGGGTTTCAGAGCGATATACAGATCGGGCTCCTTGCCCTTAATCTCATGGGCCACCGGTACCACGGCCGCCTCAGCCACTTCCTCGCACACCAGAGCGGCCGATTCGATTTCTTTGGTTCCCAGCCGGTGGCCGGAAACATTGATCACGTCGTCGATGCGCCCCAGGATGCGGTAATAGCCGTCTTCGGCTTCCACGGCCGCATCACCGGTCATATACGGCCAATCCCGCCAGTCTTTGCTTTTGGGATCCTTGCAATATTGCGCATAGTAGGTATCGACGAAACGGTCGCGGTCGCCCCAGATGGTCTGAAATCCGCCGGGCCAGGGATTCTGGATACAGATATTGCCGGCCTTGCCGGCTCCCGACGGAATGACCTTGCCTTCATCGTCGTAGATGATCGCATGGATACCCGGCACGCCCGGTCCGGCACTGCCCGGTTTCATGGGTGTAATTGCCGGAATGGTGCTGCACAGGAATCCGCCGGTTTCGGTCTGCCACCAGGTGTCGACGATGGCCGCTTCACCCTTGCCGACAACCTCGTGGTACCATTTCCAGACCTCGGGCTCGATGGGTTCGCCGACGGTGGTCATGTGCTTGAAGTGGTAATTGTATTTGGCGGGCTCGTCCGGGCCGATCTTGCGCAGCGCCCGGATGGCGGTCGGGGCGGTATGAAAGATGTTGACATCCAGGTTCTGGGCAACGCGCCAGGGGCGTCCGGGATCCGGATAGGTGGGAACCCCTTCGAAAACCACCGTGGATGCGCACAGCGACAGCGGACCGTAAACGATATAGGAATGACCGGTTATCCAGCCGATATCGGCCATGCACCAGTAAACGTCTTCCGGGTGAATGTCCTGCACATATTTAGAAGTGCCGGTAACGTAGGCCAGATAACCGCCGGTGCCGTGCTGACAGCCCTTGGGCTTGCCGGTAGTCCCGCTGGTATACATCAGAAACAGCGGCGCTTCGGCCGGCATGGGCACCGGATCGACGCGTTGACCGTAGTAGTCTTTTAAGACATCATTGACAAAATAATCGCGCCCTTCCACCATCGGCGTCGGGCTGGATGCTTTGCCCGGATAGCGCTGCCAGACAAGCACCTTGTCCACCTTCTGACCGTCTTTTGCAGCCAGATCAACCGCAATATCGGCATTTTGCTTGTGATCCAGCAGTTTGCCGGCCCGATAGTAGGAATCCGCCGTAATGAGAACATTGCTCCCGGAATCAACGATCCGATCCGCACAGGCCCGACCGCTAAAACCGCCGAAAACCTCGGAATGAATCACACCCAGACGGGCACAGGCCAACATGGTGATCGGCAGCTCGGCGATCATGGGCATGTGCAGGGTCACCCGATCACCGGCTTTAAGCCCGGCAAAATCCTGCAAAATGGCCGCAAATTCGTTTACGCGGACAAAAAGCTCCTGGTAGGTAATATGTTCGACTTTTTCGTTTTCAGGCTCCGGGACAAAATGGATCGCGGTCTTATTTTTGTTTTTGGCCAGATGGCGATCAACGCAATTGTAGCTGGCATTGATTTTGCCGCCCTTGAACCATTTCCAGCAGGGCGCATCACTGGTATCCAGAATTTCGTCCCAGTATTCGTACCAGTCAAGCAGATCGGCGTATTCTTTAAAGCAATTGGGAAAATTGTCCAGGCTGAACCGTTCAAACATGCCGGGATCGGTCATATTGGCCTGAGCAATAAACTCCATGGAGGGATAGTAAAACTCCTCTTCACCCCAGTGCACCG
Source organism: uncultured Desulfobacterales bacterium (assembly GCA_964545505.1). Lineage (GTDB taxonomy): Bacteria > Desulfobacterota > Desulfobacteria > Desulfobacterales > JAHEIW01 > JAHEIW01. The sequence goes on from CAZJHF010000046.1 coordinate 2,465, forward strand.
CAATTTCAGCTTCGGAAGTTTCGACGACTTCTTTGTCTGCCATAATTCTCCCCTTTCTTTGACAGTTTAAAAAGAAAATAAGCGACAATGTGTTTGGATAATTTTGGCGATACCAAATTTGGCATACAATAAAGTGGAAATGAATATAATTTATTTAATATGTTTCGGTTAAATTTATTTATATATTATAAATTTTATTCATTATTTGACGGGTTGTGCTTGATTGCAAAATTTTGAGATACTTACATCTCTTTATGGGTGGTTGTCAAGGTGATTTTTGTTCATTTTATATTTTTTTTTGCAGGCCTGCGACAAAATCGTTCTTGGGACCGAAGTCCGGTCATGCACCCTTGCTTACAGTAAGCAACAGGCATCTCGGCTTTCTTGCATTTGTGCGCGGTCATGGTTATTATTAGCGCATGAAATCACATGATGAAAAGATTCCGGATCCAAAGGAATTGGAGAAAGAAATCGGCGATTTTTTGTCTCAAAAATACGGCAATAACGTCAAAATCGTAGCGCCGGTGGTAGTGCCCGAACAAAATGCGGTTGATCAGTCGAAATCAGCAACCGGACGCAAAAAAGACATCAATTTTGATCTGAAGCCCGAAGAGTTGATCGCCTACCTGGATCAATTTGTTGTCAAACAGGACAACGCCAAAGCGATTCTGGCGACCAAAATCTGTACGCATTTCAATCGCATCCGGCGCGCGCAGGAAGGAAAAGAACCGGCGGAAAGCGTTACAAAGGTTGGCCGTATAAAAAGCAATGTGCTCATGATCGGGCCGACCGGTGTGGGTAAAACGTACATTATTAAATTGATTGCCGCCAAAATTGGCGTTCCGTTCGTCAAAGGTGATGCCACCAAGTTTAGCGAAACCGGTTACGTTGGCGGTGATGTTGAAGACCTGGTGCGGGACCTTGTGCGGCAGGCAGATGATGATATCGGGCTGGCCGAGTGCGGCATCATCTATATCGATGAAATTGATAAGATCGCTTCCAGTGGTAGTATTATCGGGGCTGACGTATCACGGACCGGCGTGCAACGCGCGCTATTAAAGCCGATGGAAGAAACCGAAGTCGAACTGAAGGTACCCCATGACCCCATATCCATGATCCAGGAGATCGAACGGTTTCGCAAAACGGGAAAACGCGAAAAACAAGCGGTTAATACCGCCAATATCCTGTTCATCATGAGCGGGGCGTTTACGGATCTGGAGCCGATTATACAGAAACGACTCACCAAACAGGAAATCGGTTTCGGTGCCCGAATCGAACGTTCCCCTGAATCCTATGAAAATCTGGCGCAGGTCAAGTCTGAGGATTTAATTCGTTTCGGTTTCGAAACGGAATTTGTCGGTCGGCTGCCGGTGCGGACCGTATTTGAAAATCTAACCGACAACGATCTATACGATATTTTGAAAAATCCGAATAATCCCATCATTCTGGGAAAAAAGCTGGATTTTGCGGCTTACGATATCGAAATTAAATTTGAGGATCAGTTGCTGCGCATGCTCGCCGGTCAGGCATTTAGTGAAAACACCGGCGCAAGAGGTCTGGTAAGCGCAGTTGAGAAAACGCTGCTCGAATTTGAAAAAAAGCTGCCGTCTACCCGAGTTGAAAAATTCCCGGCCACGCTGGACATTATCAAAAATCCTCAATCATCGATTAAAAAACTCACCCAGACCAATGACAATCAGTTCAATGATATGTTTGAACGCTTAGATCAGGAAGAAAGACAGCGCATCACCCAATACCTGAATACGAACAAGACCCACCTGGAAAACAAATATAACCTGATTATGACGTCTTCACGGGTGAATATCGTAGCCCAGGCGTATGCCAAAAATATCATGGATATTGAAAGCGTCGTCAAGCACATCAAGAGCCACTATGATGAAATAAAGAAAATGGAACTGCAATTTTTTACAAATCATGATATGAACATCGTCCTGGAAGAAGATGCGATCGATTTTATTATGGAGCAGCTCATTCAGGTGCCAATCGATCTGAGAGATATTTATCACAAGGTTGACATGGACTTTAAGCACGGCCTCAAGCTGGCCCGTGAAAAAACCGGCCGCCGCCGCTTTTTCATCACCCGTCAAGCCCTGCTGAACCCCGAAGCCTATATCAGCCAGATGATCCAGAGTGAATTTGATTCGGATACAACCCATCCAAAAAGCTGAAGAAAGCTACGGGTCTAAAAAGGCCACACCCAACAGACGTTAACCTCTAATGGTTGAAAGATACGCCCATGATCGGAATTTCCAAACTATACTGTGGAACTGTTGAACCGTCTGACGCTCTGCGCTACGGGCGGCACTCGGGTAAACTGCCGTCCCACCTGCTGCAATTTTCCAAAGACAAACGCCCGGTGGTGGTCTGGAATACAACCCAGCGATGCAACCTCAAATGCGTGCACTGTTATGCCCATGCCAAAGCGTTGGCCAACGACAATGAATTGAGCACCCGGGAAGGCAAAGCCTTAATTGATGACTTGACCGAATATGGCGCGCCGGTGATTCTTTTTTCCGGCGGTGAACCGCTGATGCGCAAGGATCTTCCCGATCTGGCCGGCTATGCGGTGGATAAGGGGATGCGGGCGGTGATTTCAACCAACGGCACATTGATCAGCGCCAAACTGGCACAAACCCTTAAGCGCATCGGGCTCTCTTACGTCGGCATCAGCCTGGACGGAATGCAAAAAATCAATGATCGCTTTAGAGGCGTGAGCGGCGCTTTTCAGTCAGCCATGGAGGGCATTAAAAATTGTCAGGATGCCGGCATAAAAGTGGGACTGCGCTTTACGATCAACAAATACAACGTTGATGAGATCCCCCACATATTCAACCTTATCGAAGAAATGGATATCCCCCGGGTGTGCTTTTACCACCTGGTTTATGCCGGCCGCGGGACCGAGCTGGTTAAGGAAGATCTGACCCACGCCGCCACCCGTTCTGCTGTCAATCTGATTATTGATGAAACCAAACGCCTGCATGATATTGGCAAGCCCAAGGAAGTATTGACCGTCGACAATCATGCCGACGGGCCCTACCTTTATTTAAAGTTGCGCAAAGAAGACCCGCAGCGTGCCAAAGACGTTTTGGAGTTGCTACAATGGAATGAAGGCAACAATTCCGGACGGGGTATCGGTTGTGTCAGCTGGGACGGCGAGGTCCACCCGGATCAATTCTGGCGTCACTGCAGTCTGGGCAACGTGCGCCAGCGGCCGTTTTCTGAAATCTGGGCCGACCTTTCCAATCCGCTGCTGGAAAAGCTCAAAGAGAAGAAAAAGCATGTCAAAGGCCGCTGCGCCGACTGCCGCTGGCTGGATATTTGCGGCGGTAATTTTAGAGTTCGCGCCGAAGCCACCACCGGCGATTTGTGGGCCCCGGATCCGGCCTGCTATTTAACGGATGAAGAAATCGGTTTGACGGAAAGGTAGTCTGAAATAAAAAATTTCTGGCGCCCGGTCTCTGTATCCTGGCCGGCGGGCACCAGTTAGGTTTCAGTGTTCAGGTGTCAGCCCTTCTAAGCGACCCTGAAACCTGACACCTGAGACCCAATACACGACCTATCCGCTGTGACAGTAACTGCAAACGGAAAAAAGGAGACTGAATGTTATTTCCAGACTACAGGCCCAGGCGGCTGCGGCAAAACGAAGGCTTTCGTCGCATGATCCGTGAAACCCGTTTAGCGGTCGATGATTTCATATTGCCTCTTTTTGTAATTAGAGGCCGCAATGTACGCAACCCGATTGATTCCATGCCCGGACATTTTCAGCTATCTGTTGATCAGCTGATTAAAGCAGCAACTTCGGCAAAAAACCGGGGCATACCGGCGGTGATGCTTTTTGGCATACCGGATGCCAAGGATCCTTTAGGAACCCGGGCATACGCTGCTGACGGCATCGTCCAAACAGCTGTTAAAGCTCTTAAAGACAAGCTGCCGGAGCTGGTGGTCATCACCGACGTGTGCCTGTGCCAGTATACCGACCACGGCCATTGCGGCGTGGTGGAAGGCCAGACAATTGACAATGACGCCAGCCTGGATCTTCTGGCCCGAACGGCATTGTCGCATGCCAAGACCGGCGCCGACATGGTGGCGCCCTCGGATATGATGGACGGCCGCGTGGCCGAAATTCGTAATATTCTGGACGAAAACAATTTCAGCCATGTACCGATTATGTCTTATGCGGCCAAATATTGCTCGGCCTATTACGGGCCCTTTCGCAGTGCTGCGGATTCCGCCCCGCAATTTGGCGATCGCCGTACCTATCAAATGGATCCCGCAAATGCCATTGAGGCTATCCGCGAGGTTTCAATGGATGTTGAAGAAGGCGCTGACATCGTCATGGTAAAACCGGCGCTGGCCTATCTGGATATTATCTGCCGCGTTAGAGAAGAATTTGACCTGCCAGTAGCCGCCTATAATGTCAGCGGTGAGTTTGCGATGATAAAAGCCGCCGAAAAAATGGGCTGGATCGACGGGCCCAACTTGATGCTGGAAACACTGACCGCCATCAAGCGCGCCGGTGCTGACATGATATTGACCTATTTCGCCCTGGAGGCAGCCACGGCACTTAACGCCTACCGGTAAATTGACGATGAAACCACAACATCCCCACTCGGACGCCAAGAGTAAAAAAAACCAGTTGCGCCTGGTGGCCTGGGAAACAACCCGCAACTGCAATCTGGCCTGCGTGCATTGCAGGGCTTCGGCCAACATGGGACCCCACGAAGGCGAACTGAGCACCGATGAAGCATTGTGTCTTTTGGATCAAATAGCTGAAGTTGCCAAGCCGATCATCATCCTAACCGGTGGTGAACCCCTGCTGCGCTCAGACATCTTCGACTTAGCCCGCCACGGAACTGCGCTTGGTCTGCGCATGGTGATGGCCCTAAACGGCACGCTGGTAACTGAAAAGATTGCCCGCCAACTGGTTGACTCCGGTATTCAACGCATCAGCGTCAGCATCGATGGATCGAGCGCCGAAACCCATGATCGCTTTCGACAGGTTAAAGGCGCCTTCGAAGGTACCCTGCGAGGTATCGAGCTGATTAAAAATGCAGGGCTGGAATTCCAGATCAACACCACTATCACCAAAACCAACCTCGACCAGATTGCAGACATCCAGAATCTGGCCGTAGATCTGGGAGCCGTGGCGCATCATATTTTTTTGCTGGTTCCCACCGGGCGTGGCAAATATATTGTCGATCAGGCCATCGATGCAGCCGAATATGAGCACACCCTCAACTGGTTTTACGATCAGAGAGCCTCGACTCCGCTGCAGCTAAAAGCCACCTGTGCTCCCCATTATTACCGGATCCTCAGACAACGTGCAAAAGAAGAAGGCATCTCCGTTAACTTTGAAACCCATGGGCTTGATGCGGTTACACGCGGATGCCTGGGTGGCATCGGTTTTTGCTTTATCTCCCATCAGGGCATCGTTCAACCCTGTGGCTATCTGGATTTAAAGTGCGGCGATGTGCTACAAACATCGTTTGCGGACATATGGAATCAGTCGGATATCTTTTTGGAGTTGCGCGATTATGACAAGCTGAAAGGAAAATGTGGGCCCTGTGAATATAAGCGTGTCTGCGGTGGCTGCCGTGCGCGGGCCTACGAGGCTACCGGTGATTTCATGCGAGAAGAGCCGCTTTGCAGTTATGAGCCCCGTTCGAAAAAATCCTGAACCAAAATATTTCCCATTTATCTCCTATAGCGTCAACCCTCTTCTTTTAGCTGGCAGACCTCTCCAAATTAAAGACCGCGACTGAAAACTGTTGACCCTTGCTGACAGTTTGGTATCATCTAGAAGTAGAGTGGATCAAATTCCAGCAAACCCAGTATTCCAATATTCCAGCATTCCAAGACAATCGATTCGTTCGAAGTCTGAAATCAAGTGACGAAAGCTATACACTTATGATTTGAATATTTGGAAGAATCCCCCAGCAAAAGAGGTCTTATGAAAATCCAATCCTTAATGATTGCTGAGCCCATCACCATTGGCCCCCACACATCGGTCAGTGAAGCCATTGAGCTGATGAAAGCCAACTCAATTCGACATCTGCCGGTGGTCACCAGCGGAAATCGACTGAAAGGATTTTTAACGCTTGCAGATTTGAAACAGGGCCTGATCCCCTCGATGCTGGGCGATGTTTCCCTGGATGATTTGATGATTAAAAACCCGATCACGGTCGGCCCCGATGATGATATCGAGCTGGCGGCCATGCTGATTTACAATCACAAAATCGGTGGAATGCCGGTGGTCGACGATGGACAATTGGTGGGAATCGTAACGGCAACCGACATGCTGCGCGCCTTTATCGACATGATGGGCATTTTGTCGACGACCTCGCGCATCGATGTGGTGCTCGGCGACCAGCCCGCCACCTTCAAAAAAGCCATGCAGATCATCAATGACAATGGAGGTGATATCATCAGCGTAAGCATGACACCCCAGCAGAAAGATAAGCGGGTTTACTATTTTCGTCTGTCCGCCTGCAAAACGGATCTCATTGAAAAGGCCCTGGCCAAGGAAGGGTTCGAAGTATTAGCGGCAATGGATTAGGGGTTTCCTCGAATCCACCAAAAACACTCTGCAAAAAATTCAACCCGCGTGGACGTTCACCTGTCGGTTCTCAAATGATATATTTTTCTGCCTCGCGCCATTTGCGCTCGATTTCTCTGGCAATGGCTGCCTTCAGATCGATGCATTCGATGATGCTGACCGCTTGGTTGCCCACTGTATCCATAGAGGCGCTGACCATCCAGCAACGCCCGTTAAAGAAAATATAGCGATCGTACAGCATAACATGGCGCCGAATTTCGACATCCGGGCAACCGGAGCAAAAATTCCTTAAAATACCGTCGAAGCCGTCTGCCAGGGCTTTGGTCTCACGACTGGTCAATAAGCGCAGCGGATGTTTAACAGTTTCGAGACATTCAAAGGTCGTGCTGCCACACTGGGTATCAACAAGCGTAACCGCTGTTTTTGTAGAACTGAAAAATTCCTGGGCTTCTGATACGGTTTTGAGATGATAGTTTTTGGCCTCGACAATTTGAACCGACTTTTTATCTTTGGCCAGCAGAAACTGCAGTTTTTTTAATTGCGGCTTCATTTGCTCGTCAAAAACATTGCTTTCCCAGGTTGAATTTAGAATTCGCTGATCACAGCGCTGTACCAAATCCTGCAACAATCTCGACAAAAGCTGTCGATGGCCGTGCCTGTCATTACGAACCAGATCGTTGGCCAACTTGATATGATTGAGATTGACCCCCAGATAATTCACATCGACATTAAACTGGTTGCAAAGGTCTTCGAGTTCGTAATTGCCATAATATTCTTTTATAGCATCTGTAAGAATGTCAATAGCTTTTGTCCCCATGATGCACATCCCTCCAAATTTCAATTGGCGCTCAGACCGTCAGTGTACACGGTCTGTTACATATATCGGCAATCCACTCAAAAGCTTTATATTTTTTTTATATCCAAATACTTAGAACAGGCCAAGGTATCGAGCGCTGACCGCAGGATCCGTTGGCCTTGTGTTTCGGGTTAATCGTCAGCTACAGAATGGTTTCGGGTTTCACCTGATAATCCATCAAAAATATCGAATAACGATTAAGGCGGATCATCCAATGATATGAAGGGTTCTACCGTCAGGTGGTTGCCGTCTGTGGTGACCATGATGGCACCATTGAGATCGGTGCGAAATATGCGGCATCCATGATTTTGATAGGCAGCCAACACGGCGGGGTGTGGAAATCGAAACCGGTTTTTCCAGCCTGCAGAGATAACGGTGACCTCCGGTTGAACGCGGTTTAGGAAAAGCTGGCTGCTCGATGACCGGCTGCCGTGATGCGGCGCCAGCAGGACATCACAGCCCAATTCAGCCCCGGCCAAATTAACCAATTCTTTTTCAGCTTCGATCATGATGTCGCCCGGAAACAAGAATGACACATTGCCGAAGGTTAGCTTCACAACCAGGGAATTATTGTTGGTATTGCGCCAGCGGTCTGAATTTTTGCGGGTCATAAAATCAGCCGGGGGATACAATACGATAAATTCCACCCCATTTATCTGTTGCCGGCGGTCAAGCTTCTGAAAATCGGGCTGAAAATACCCTTTACGCTTAATAATTTCATGGAAGGCCTCATAACCAGACGTCGTTCTGCTTTCACCGTTGGTCCAGATCGATTTTACGTTGAAATGCTCGGCAATGTAGATCAATCCGTTGAGGTGGTCGCTATTGGGATGTGAGAGGATTAATGTGTCAACGCTGAATATTTTTTTCCGCAATAAAAAAGGGGCAATCACGCGCGCACCCATATTAAAGGAATTGTTGTCCGAAAAACCACCGCCGTCCACCAGGGCCGTAGCGCCGCCCGGTAGTTCTAAAAGGGCTGCATTACCCTGCCCGACATCTAAATAGGTCACCCGAAAATCAGAACTCCAATAGCGCTGGCTGACCCAGTAGCCTGCGTCTGCCAGAAGAACGATCATTACCGCCAGACCGACAAGAGCGCTCTCCTTGCCCGCCAGTTTTATTGACAACCACCTGCCGGCAACAGTCAGCCTGAATAACCGTCGGTTTACGGTCCTGCCGCCAGCGTGCCCGTCACTGCTTGCGGATGGGACGGCTTCAGGGCGCTGCTGTGAAAACGAATTTGTCCCGGACAGTGTCGCTTGGGAACCTAAATGGCGCAACAGGGCCCAGCCCAGCAGATAGTAACATAGGATTTCAAGCACGCTGGGCGTAAAGGTCATAAGCGCCGCAAACGACAAATCGGCCAGATAGGTAATGACCACCATGACCCCATCCAGCACAAAGATGCAGATTTTGACCCCGACAAAAGCCAGCTGGTTGCTGATGGGGTATGCAAACAAAGCCAGCAGCCCGCAAGGGATGACCCCAAATCCCACCAGCGGTACAATAATAAAGTTCGCCAGCAGTCCGATGAGCGAAATCTGATTGAAATACGTCATCACCAGCGGCAGTGTCCCGCCAATGGCCAAAACCGACACCAGGAAAAAGGCCATTAATTTGCGGCGCGCTTGAGAAATCAGGCCAATGGCAGCAGTGTGTTTGTCGACCGATCGCGCCTGCCAGCACGACATGCCATACAGAATTGACAACACCGCCATAAAAGAAAGCTGAAACGAAATCGAAAATAATGAGGGTGGAGATACAATCAGGATGATAAAGGCGGCCACAGCCAGAATATTGAGCACATCGCGCTCGCGTTCGACCACAAAGGTCAACAAAAAAGCGCACACCATGATGACCGCCCGCTGGGTTGAAGGCGACATTCCCGATATCAGCCCATAAAAGCAAACCGGAAACAGCGAGATGATGGCAGCGCCTTTGTGCGTCCAGGCCTTCCAGAGCAACGGCCGCACCAAACGCAACAGCCGCTGAAACAAAAAAAAGGCTACGGCGGCAACAATGCCGATATGAAGCCCCGAAATCGCCAGAATATGTCCAACGCCGGCACGATTAAATTTGTCGCGCAACTCTGCTGATATGGCGGCCCGATCGCCGATGATCAGGGCTTTAAGAACTGCGGTCGATGGTTCTTTGCCGCTATTATCAATCAGGGTCGCCATTGCGCGGCGCGCCTCGCTGAGCCGATCGGTCAGATCCGTGGCGTTGTCTTTTTGAACCACCCGTAACCGGTCACCCCGGGTATAGGCGGTACGCCAGATGTTTTTAAAGGCCATGTAACGCTGGTAATTAAAACCGCCCGGGTTGTTAAAGTTGCGCGGCCGGCGCAGTCGGCTGCGAAACACGACCCGATCCCCCCTGGCAATCTCCGGTCCCCTGCCCCGCACGGTAACCCGAATCTTGCCTTTCACCCGATAGGATGTATCCTTGTAATAAAGGGTGTCGGCCAGCAAGACAAACTTTTTAAAGTATTTAAACTCGCGCGGATGGCTGTTCACCACACCGGCAATCTGCCAGCGGGTCTCATCTGAAAAAGAATGGACGTGACCGGTCGGAAGGCGGGGTGATACCCAGGGTTGGATGGAGGCATAGCCCAGGGCGGCAAACAAAATGATCGGGGCCCAGCGCCCGGCCTGGCGGTGCCAAATACGGTATCCGGTCAGAGCAGCGCTCACACAAATAATAATCGCAGCGCCAACGAGATGGCCCCCAAAATGAGAGCCGCAAAGAATGCCGCCCATCAGTGCCAACAGCAACGCAATAATGGGCCGGAAATAAACCTGCCTGGGCATGGTTTTGTCCGTTGTCCGTCGTCGTAGGTTTGTTGTACCTGTTTAGGTCAATCCAATTATTTGAGGGGTCGGGGTGTCTTGATTGCCAATGCGCCGTTTTTTGAATGTGCAAGCTGATTTATTACGAAAGACTGAATATGGTTTTTACCGGGGTCAAGGGGTACTATTTTGCGGACAAGTTACCAGACTATTATAGAACCCCAAACCCAGCAGCTATTTGATGCGCTTGATGGCGGCGCCCAGCTGGCTGAACTTTTTTTCGATGGTTTCATAACCGCGGTCCAGATGGTAGACGCGATTGATTTGAGTCTGACCTTCAGCCACCAGACCGGCCAGGATGAGCGAAGCGCTGGCTCTCAAATCGGTGGCCATTACAGGGGCAGCTGACAGAGCAGGCACGCCCTTAACAAGGGCCGTGTGCCCGGATATTTTGATATCGGCGCCCATACGCTCTAATTCGCTGACATGAATAAAGCGATTTTCAAATATGGTCTCAGAAATCATGCTGGTGCCATTGGCAACGCACATCAGCACCATGAATTGAGCCTGCATATCAGTTGGAAAACCCGGATAAGGCTGGGTTTCAACATCCACGCTGAAGATCTCGTCATTGCCGTGAACATGGATGGTATTTTCAGCGGTGGTTATCTTGACACCGGCGCGTCTGAGTTTGTGAATGCTGGCGCGCACATGTTCCGGATTGCAATCGATCAGGGTTACATCGCCATGCGTCAACGCCGCGGCGATCATGAACGTACCCGTTTCAATCCGATCCGGAATGATGCGCACCGATACCGGCTTTAAGGAAGTGACCCCATTTATCGTTATTACCGCCGTGCCGGCTCCCTGAATATCGGCACCCATTTTACTGAGGACTTCTGCCAGCGCAATGACTTCAGGCTCACGCGCGGCATTTCGCAGAACGGTTGTGCCTTCGGCCAGAACGGCGGCCATCATCAGGTTTTCCGTACCGGTAACGGTCACGGTATCAAAATATATATCCGCGCCTGTTAATTTCTTGACTTCCGCGCGCACGTAGCCATGTTCCAGATGAATATCGGCGCCCAGCTGAGCCAGTCCTTTCAAATGCAGATTGATCGGGCGAGCCCCGATGGCACAGCCGCCCGGCAGGGAAACAACAGCCTTTTGCAGGCGGGCCAGCATAGGGCCTAAAACAAGTATCGATGCCCGCATTTTACGCACCAGTTCGTAGGGCGCTTCGCAGCTCAAAATTCGCCCGGTATCCACATGGACCGTATCACCGTGCGCCTCGGCACGTGCACCCAGATTGCAAAGCAGCGATTTGATACTCTCGATATCCTGCAAATGCGGCACATTTGAATAGGTATTGGACCCTTCGGCCAGCAACGATGAGACCAGAATCGGTAAGGCGGCATTTTTAGCCCCGCTGATACGCACCTGACCTTTTAGCGAACGCCCGCCTTCTACCAAAATTTTATCCATCCAAATTCCTCACCGGGTTACAAAAAAGGTTTTACTTTATAGCCACAAAGGCACGAAGAACACAAAGAAAAATAATAATTAATCCTTGAAGATCTTTGTGAATGTTGGGCCTGCGCGGTGAGCTTTTTGCGCTTAACCACGCCCGAGCAATTTGTTTAACCACAAAGGCACAGAGAACACAAAGAAAAAAAGCGCTCCCCTCGTGCTACGGGGGCAGCGCTTTTAGAAATTTATCGGTAGGTGGAATCAGTGGTGCTGATCGCCGTTGCCTTTGGCGGCTTTCAGGACGGCTTTGATAATACAGTATGTCATACCCAGGCCGATGATTGACAGGGCGTACCACAGTCCCCCATGAAAAACCATATGACTGGCATCCCAAATCCATTCAAAATGAAACGGAAACATACGATTCCTCCATGTCATTTCCTATCATTAAAATTTCAATTCGCTACGCCGCAAGCGTCGCAACCAAAAATAATCACTTACCACGAAAGCACGCAAGAAAGAAAAGTGGTGATCGTTATGAATCAAAGACCACCGCTGGTAACGCTAGCCACTTTAGCATCAGCACGGCACTATGACTCTGCCGGGCTTAATTCCGGCTCGGGTCCGGCAGCATCAGACTCCGGTACCGCCTCGGCTGCGGGAGCCACATCTGCTGTGGATTCATCGATCGGGTTCAATTCCCGTTCCTGGGGAAAAATCGGCAGATAGCGATAGGAGATTGAAATCATAATCACACCGTAAGCCACCG
>CAZJHF010000047.1:0-14904 GCA_964545505.1 uncultured Desulfobacterales bacterium
ATGTGGCCGGCATCGGCGACCAGGTGGCGCAAATTACCCAAGCCGGCATGCAGGGTAAAATTGATTTTAAACAGAGCCTGACACAGCGGGTCGCGCTTTTAAAGGGACTTGAGGAAAAGGTGCTTTCATTTGTCGCCCAGAATCTGGTGTTGACGGAAGGTGCTGACCGTGTGGTGCACAAACTGAAACAGCTGGGATACAAAATTGGCATCATCTCCGGTGGTTTCGAATATTTTGGCAAATTTTTGCAAAAAAAACTTGGCCTGGATTATGTGTTCACCAATAGCCTTGAAATCGTGGATGGAAAGCTTACCGGAAAAATAAAAGGGGATATTATCGACGGCCAGAAAAAGGCCGAAATACTAAGAACCATTGCCCAGGTTGAGACCATCAGTCTCCAGCAAACAATTGCAGTGGGCGATGGCGCCAATGATTTACCGATGATCAGTATCGCCGGCCTGGGTGTAGCATTTAACGCCAAATCCATTGTAAAGCAAAACGCACAGCGCAGCATTTCCAGTGTGGGATTGGATGGTTTGCTGTATCTGATCGGGCTGAGCGAAAGAGAGATTCGGCAGTGATAAAGCCGCCTGCGGTTCTGATAAAGCCGAAAAAGGAAGTCAACGCCCGAAGCGCATAACAAAGCGATGGCCCGATCCCAAATGCGCCGGCTGTTTTGCGCCTGGTTTTCATCCTGCGAAAAAGGTCATTTTTTCAATCGGGCTGCAAAAACGCGATCAGGTTGTCGTTGAAAATTTGGACCTGCTCAATATTGGAAAGATGGGCGGCTTGCGGAATGACGACCATCTGTGAATTTTTAATTTGTGCATGCATGGCTTGCGAAGCCGCCACTGGTGTGCCGGGATCATCGGCACCAACCATAATCAACGTCTTGGTTTCAACCGCGTCGAGCCGATCCAGGTAGTTCAGGCGCCGAATCGCCTCGCTGCAGCCGACATATCCGGCTACCGGGGTGGCCAAAATCTGTTGCCGAATTCGATCCACCTCAGGTCCGCCGTGTGCCAGATATTGAGGGGTAAACCACCGCTCCAGCGTCGATTCGGCCACCGCCTGCATGCCCCCGTTGATGGCTGCATCGATGCGCTCCTGCCAGACCGGCTGGGCCTCGGCGGGAATAATGGCCGCGGTATCGGCCAGGACCATCAAACTGAGCCGGCCGGGATGACCTAAAGCGACGCCCTGCCCGATCATACCTCCCATTGACAGGCCCACCCAGTGCACCCGGTCGAGTTTCAATGCGTCCAGCATACCAATGGCATCTGCTACCAGATGTTCCAGCGTATAAGGCCCCGGCGGCGCCTCAGTTTGGCCGTGCCCACGCGTATCATACCGTAAAACCTGGAAATGGGTCTCGAGCAATTCAAGCTGCGGCCACCACATCACCTGACTGCACGCCAGAGAGTGACCCAGCACGACTACAGGCGCCTGCTTTTTGCCCGACAATTCATAATGGATGTTGATACCATTGGCTTCAACTCTCATTCTCACATCTCCTTTTCAGCCTCGAAAAATACGTTTAGCGGGGAGAATAATCGGATAGGACATCCGCCCGAAAGCGTGAACGGCAGTGGTCGTCAGCAGTCCCATAAAAATGACCCCCCAGCCGTAATGCAGTTTGCCGTCTTCCATGTCTTTCTGCCTTTGATCGTCATTGACGCGCATCCAGCACATATTCTATTTTTGGCCCTTGGCGCCTTTGCGTCCCAGGCCCACCATCGCGACCCTGCCCGCCTCGCCTTGCTCGCATGGCGGGCGGGTTTGCGTGAGATATTTTCAAGTTTTGCCCGTCACCTTTTGGGCAATACGCAAAATCGCCGCCAGACTGCGCTCTACATCGGCGTCTGTTGTGGCCCATGACGAAACGCTGATGCGCATGGCTGTATGGCCCTGCCATTCAGTGCCGCCGCACCAGCAGGTGCCGTCTGCCTGCACACCTTCGATCACCCGCCGGGTAGTCTCAGGATCGCCGAAATCCACCAAAACCTGATTGATATCAACATCGTTTAAAACCCGGTAACCGGCTTTATTGAACCCCTCGGCAAAACGGCGAGCATAACGACAATTTCGTTCGATCAGATCGGACAGACCCGAGCGCCCCAGCGAACGCAATGCAGCCCATATCTCAATTCCACGGGCACGACGGGACATTTCGGGCACATAGTGATAGGGCTCCCGCTTCTCACTGGTCAGAAGGTAGGCGGCCGTGCTTGACATGGCGCCACTCAGATGAGCAGGATCGCGACAAAAAGCAATACCACTGTCATAGGGTACATTCAGCCATTTATGAGCGTCGGTGGCCCATGAATCGGCGCCATCATAACCGGCGGTCAAATGAGCATGTCGGGGTGATGCTGCGGCCCACAAACCAAAGGCACCGTCCACATGCACCCAGGCACCGGCTTTTTGGGCAGCCGCACAGATCTCAACCGCCGGATCAAATGCCCCGGTGTTCACATTTCCGGCTTGAATGCAAATAATAGAGGCATCTGTCAGGCCCGATAATGCGTCTGCGCATAAACGGCCTTGCACATCAACCGGCACCCGAATGACGCGCTCTCTTCCAAAACCCAGCAAGCCAAGTGCTTTTAACACGCTAACATGGACCTCATCGCCCACCATAACCGATACCGGCGGTGCCCCAAATAGGCCCTTGGCTTCCACATCCCAACCCTGCTTTTGTAGTAAAGCGTGGCGCGCCGCAGCCAGGGCAGTAAAATTCGCCATGGTGGCTCCGCTGACAAATCCCGCCCCAATCCCTGGCGGCAGAGACAGTACATCTCGCAACCAATCAAGGGCAACTTGTTCTAAAATCGCCGCAACGGGCGACATCACCTGAAGACCGGCATTCTGGTCCCATGCGCCGGCCAGCCAGTTGGCCGCGAGAGAGGCCGGCAAACTGCCACCGGTGACAAATCCAAAATAGCGGCCACCGGTTGTCAAAACCGTGGCCGGTGATCCGATGTCATCCAGCAGTTGAATCACATCTTCATCTTTAGAGGGCGCCTCCGGCAAGGGCTCAACCAGGTTGGAAAGTGACGCGATGGCGGCAGAAGAAGGAAAAACCCTGCCCTCTGGCAGCCGGCCTAAATAGCGGATAGACCGCTCGGCCGTCAACTTGAGTAAATTTTCCATAATCCGTACCTTCATTAAAGTGGCGTAACTGGTATGTAGTGCATTCGTTGCTGAGAGGCCAAAGAAAACAGATATTATCTGGTTTCCTGCTAAATCGGATAGTTAGCCGGATGCATTCACGCTCACATCCTTATCCGTCAACGGCAACTCTGGCGTTAAGCTCCTCTGATCTTATCTTTTTTTTGACAATTTGCCGTATTTTATTTTATGCTTATAAGTTATGTTGTCATTTAATCACCATAAGCACTTTTCCACCTATTTAATAGCAGCTTTTGTGGTCCTTGTCAGCGTGTCTGTTGTGATTATTCTGGGAACCATATACCGCTATTTCGGTAAAAAGGTTGAGGCCGAATTTTATGAGAAATTAAGAGCTCAAAAGGGCCAGGTCGAAATCATATTAAAAAACCGCATAGCCGGCATTCAAAGCGCTTTAAATGAGCTGCGCTCTGACAACATCATTCGCGTCACCGTCATGCTGGACGATACATCCAAGCTGGAAGATCGAATCACCCAGTTCTATCCGCCGACAAACGGGGTCGTTCATTTTGTCAAAAAAGTGGGTGAAAAACAGATTTTGCCCGCAAATTACCCCGGCCTGCCTGAAAAAGTTGTCAACTTCGCAATGACGGAATATCCACGCGGCAAGATCCTGCAAGATCAGGGTAAGCGCCGATTATTGTGGATATTCTCGGCTCCGGTAATGCATGAGACCGGTCGCATGGGCACTGCCTATGCGCTGTATGACATGATTCAGGATCAAAAACTCATCGAAGCCATTCAGCAAGCCGGCGGAATCAGCCTGATGGCAATCCATCCCGACCAGGCGTTTAACCTGATCACGCAGCGGCCTCTTGTGCTGGATCCCCGGATTCAGGCAAAAATCACCGGGCATTCCGGATTTTACCCATACGGTCAAAATCTACTTCTTTCAAAGATTGGTGGCTTTAATCATCTTTATTTTCAGTCTTCTCTGGAAAACCTTATTCAGGAGAAACATAGAGTCACCTTTTGGATGGGTTTATTTGCCATTGTCGTGCTGGCCGTTTCAACTTTAATGTCTGTTTTTCTAGCCCGGAAAATGGTGGCCCCCCTGCGCAAAATGACCACCAAGGCCATTCAAATATCAGAAGGCCAGAAGGACCTCCAGTTTGACACCCATCGACGCAATTATTGGGAATTTAATCAATTATCAGAAGCCTTTAATTATATGCTGGCGAACCTGAAAAATGCCGAGGAACAAACACGCTACAAGGAGCTGCTGGAAAAGGTCGATGATGCGGTCTACATTGTGGATTTGACCGGCAATATTATGGAGGCCAATGAAGCTGCTTATACCCAGTTGGGCTATACGCTCGAGGAATTTTTTAATCTTAATTTGAATCAAATTGTTCCGGAAAATCATGTCTATTTAATCCTTTACGAGCTTGTCGAAAAAGCCCAGGTTCAAAGGCTTCCCAAGCTAAACCTGGAAACAGTTCATTTCAAAAAAAATGGCTCGCGGCTACCGGTTGAAATCCATTCACGAGCCATTACCTACCGCGGTAAAAAGGTCATATTAAATGTCGCCCGCAACGTGAGCAAGCGCATTGAAGCCCAAAAAGCCCTGCGTGAAAGCGAAGAACGGTATCGTTCGGTGGTTGAAAATTCACGCGACGGCATTGTTATCCTCAACAAAGACTTTAGCATTTTATACGCCAACGAGGTCTTTGCTGAAATTATCGGTTGCCCGCGGTTAACAATCGAGGGCCATGCACTTGAAAAATACCTTGAGCCGTCCGGCTACCGCGAGGCCGAAGCCTATTTTCAAGCGATCCAGAAAGGGATGTCAGTCGATGCAGGGCCAATCTGTAAAATCATGCGGAACGGAAGCGAGGAGCGGTCTGTAAAAATATTAGCAAACCGCTTTCGGAATTCGACTGAAAATGAAAACATCGTCAGTCAGATTTCGGATATCACCGATCAGTTGCAGGCTGAAAAGGAAAAGCAGCACCTCGAGGCCCAGCTCATGCATGCCCAGAAAATGGAGGCCATTGGTACCCTGGCAGGTGGAATTGCCCACGACTTTAATAATATCCTGATGGGCATTCAAGGGTATTTATCCTTGATGCGTTTGGGCCACGAATCGGATAACCCGAATAATGATTCAGACCATAAATATATCCAGGGAATCGAGGAAAATGTCATGAGCGCGGCAAACCTGACCGAGCAACTGCTGGGGTTTGCCCGTAAGGGAAAATATACGCTGCGACCGACAAGTCTCAATGACGTCGTCGAAAAAAGTACCCGGATGTTCATGCGCACCAAAAAAGAAATTACCCTGCATAAACACTGCAATGCTCAAATCTGGAATGTCAAGGTGGATCAGGGCCAAATAGAACAGGTTCTGATTAATCTGTATTTAAACGCCTGGCATGCCATGCCCGATGGTGGCGATTTGTATATTCAAACGGAAAACGTGGTCCTCAGTGACGCCTACTGCGAGCCATTTGAAGTCGAAGGCGGCAATTACGTCAAGCTATCCGTTACCGATAGCGGCATCGGCATGGATAAAGAAACCATGGAGAGAATATTCGAGCCTTTTTTCACAACTAAAGAAATTGGCAAGGGCACCGGCTTAGGACTGGCCTCGGCCTATGGCATTGTCAAAAATCATAACGGTATCATCCGAGTTTACAGCGAACAGGGTCATGGCACCACATTCGTGATCTACCTGCCCGCTTCACAGGTCAAGCAATCAGACGTCACAGAAACGGACTTTACACTGCTAAAAGGGAGCGAGCGCATTCTGCTGGTGGACGACGAAGAAGGGCCAATTGAAGTCGAAAAATTAATGCTTAGAGAATTGGGTTACTCGGTAATCACGGCTGAAAACGGCATGGAAGCAATCGACATTTATGCGGATAATCCCGATAAGGTCGATCTGGTGGCCCTGGATATGATTATGCCGGAAATGAGCGGCAAGGCAACCTATGAGGAGCTGAAAAAAATCAACCCCGCTGTCAGAGTGTTGTTGGTCAGCGGTTATAGCACGAACAAACAAACCGAAGAGTTATTTGAATTGGGCTGCAAAGGATTTATTCAAAAGCCTTTTGACATCATCGAACTGTCTCACAAGCTTAGAGAAGTGCTGGAAAATTGAACGTCAGGTTGACTTTAGAGGCTCTTTTCCGAAGGACTCAAAACAATTTCAATCCGGCGGTTCTGGCGCCGCCCTGCTAGTGTCTTGTTTGAACCCACCGGTCGAAAGTAACTGTATCCCCGCGCGGACAATCGCTTGGGCTGCAGTTGCCCCGCTTTATGCAGAAATCTTGCCACTGCCGCGGCACGGGCAACCGATAGTTCCCAGTTGCTGGGAAATCTGGCCTTCAAGGACGGGCCCAGCGGCATATTATCCGTGTGGCCCTCAACCACAACGCATTGCTCATTCTGCGGCCGGATGGATTCGGCAAACGCCAGCAATAATACTTTGCCCTTTTCATTTATCTTTACACTACCCGAATCAAACAAGATCTTATCAATGAAAACCACCTTGAGCGTATCCTCCGTCTCAACAAGTTCGATTTGCTGGGCGGCAATCTCATCTTTGAGACTGGTGGCGATGGTCTTCTTGGTGTCATCCAACAGCCCGATGACCTTATTTTGGAGTTTGATAACGGATTTGTTTTTTTCAAGGGCGCTGTTTAGCCGCTCTACCTCCTGGGTTAGCTTTAAATTGATATTTTTGAGGGAAGCGTTTTTGGCTTTTAAATCCGTCAGGTTTTGATTGCATGCGGCATCGGCCTGCTGCAGACGTGCAATCTCAGCGTTCTGGCCTTGAATTCGCTGTTCAGCGTCATACAGCTGTAACTGAAAGTGCTTGAGCTCATCCTGCAGGCGCGTATTTTGATTCTGCAGCTGGGTTTGATCAGCAGCACATGCCAGCAGTCCTAACACAAGCAAAAATATGATGCCAATTGATGATCGATTTCCCATTCTGATAATGCCAAAAGCGGTTCAGTGGATAAGTGTTTGATTCGTTATTATATTTTTATATCAAAAATTTCGAATTTTTCATAATCTTATTTTCACTTTTGCGGATTTTCGCGCGTCAAAAATTATTTTCCCAGGATTTACGACCGCAACGCGATTCTTCCTTAAAACAGTCGTCACCTGCATATACGGCTCTTTTTTCTTGATGTTTTACGGTCGATGATTAACTTGCAAACATAAAAAATATTTGCAAACACTTAAATGTCGCATTCGGAATAAAAATAATTCTGATGAAGGTCAAGAAATATGTTTCCGATATTGTTGAGCATGATCGGATTAGCCTTACTAAAGCTTTATGAATACGATTGTGCGGCCATATCTTAAGCTAATTCCTTTGTTGCTAATTTATGAACCTGGAGGCAAGTATTACGATGGAAATCAAGAAGATCTTATGGCCGACTGATTTCTCTGAGAATGCCGCCAAAGCGTTGCCCGTGGTCACATCCTTATCCCAAAAATATGGCGCTGAGATCCATATTCTGTATGTTCTCAAAGACTATCCTGCTGTTGGGGCATCATATGGCCACAATGATCCAGAAGATGTCGAAAAAATGAGGCAATGGGAAAAGCAAACTGCTGAGGGCCGGCTGGATGAAATCTGCGATAAATTCTTAAATGCATGTCCGCTTTATTTTCGCCATATCAGTGTCGGTGAACCGGCTAAAAAGATCCTCGAATTGATCAAGGATGAAGCCATCGACATGATCGTTTTAGCGAGCCGGGGCAGCGAGGCACATTTTGATTTTGGCAGTGTTGCTGACCGTGTAATCAAATGCACGGCAATACCCACTTTGATTATTCCCGTGTAACAGGCAACCTGACCGCGGTTACATCGGGGCACTAAAAGCTTTGTCATAACCGGTAAGCTCTACATAGCCTTCGGCCTTTAAGGGTTGTCCGGCGGCCATACCGGTTGCCGATACGCTGCCTTCCCAGTAGGTAACGCCCGTGCTTGCCGTTGTGACCATTTCCTGATCGGCTAAATTAGCAGCAACGTTCAGTTCAATCGCAAGTGGAACAATATTCAGGTGCCAGGCCACCGGATAAACCGCACCCGAATGAGGACTTTTCCACTGGTCCAGGGCGGTAACACTAAAATCTTTTCGGGTTAGATGCCGGGCAACCCCCGATCGATCGATGAAGGTTCCACTGGATGCCGGGTTAAGCTGCCCGTTCCGATCTCTGAGCAGATACAGCATGAGCTCGCTTTGATCGGACAGCTGCAGGCTAAACCAGTCCCAGCCGACAATGCCCGCCTCTAATGATGCCGTACTGTATTCATGGTCCATCCAGCTCAGACCTTCAACGGAAACGCTCTTGCCGTCGATCTGCAGCATTCCACTGGTTTTCAGGCGCGTCAGAGAGTAATAACAGCTGGCCCTTTCGGCGGTTGGCCCTTTGCGGCTGTATCCCGCCTGCCCATGTAAAACAGGCGCCTTGACCGGCTGCAACCTGAGATCGAAGGCAAAGTCAGCCGTGCGCGCTTTTAGCGTGTGGTTGTCTGAGCCAATTTTGGCCGACCAATCTTTGATAAATATAGTTGTTTCAGATGCCTGTTGAGCGATGCCGGCCATACCCAGTGCAGCTCTGGCCATTTGTTCGGCATGACGGTGCGTTTTTTTGTTCAGATCTGATATGGCGGCATGCCCTGCAAAAACCTGCTGGGTTCGCCAGGCAGACGGCGGCCGGGGCCAATTCTTAACGGCGTCGCTCGGACTCATCTGGTTGCGAAAAAATGTTAGCTGGAAGCCGTATCGATCACCGGATTCGGCCAGCAGATTCCCGGTGTAATACCACCACTCGATACGGTAGCCCGGATGGGCGCCGTGATCATCCGGAAATGTTTGATTGCAGGGCCCGGTCACGGATAAAAAACCCTCCTGATCTTCAGCCAGAACTCCATGACCTGATAAGGCTGCCATCAAAACAAGGCACGAAAATGCTGAAGCAACTTTTTTAGCTATTCGTTTCATTTTTATTATTATCGAGTCTTGCATTTTCACCGCCTGCTGCGGACACAGAATAAACAAAAACTGATTTTATTTTTTACCGTAGAGATGCAGAGGTCGCAGAGATTCTTTTTCTTGGCCCGATTTCCTGAGAGGGAAAATCAGGCCAAACAATCTGCCTGCAGCAAGTATCATGGGCTCCGACGGTCTATGCTTTGGTATCCGAAAACCATCTTATTTTTTTGCAGCGCAGCTGCTGAGCAGTCTCTGCGTCCGCCTCGCCGCGGCGAAGCTCTTGTGAGCGAAGACGGGTCTGCGGTGAGAAAATCATCGTTCACGTAAAAGCGTTGCCGGCGGCCGGCGAAAAACCATCCTGACGGCCGGCAGGGCCGCTGCCAGTGCGGTAATGATAATCAGCGGAATGGACAACAGCAACGCGTCCCAATCAACGGCATAGATAAACGTCCAGCCAAATGACTGCCGATTGACGACATATATCAGCAGGTAAGATAAAATAAATCCGCAGATAACCCCGGCCAACTCCCCGATCACAACCAGAAAGGCCGCTTCCCAGAATATCATGGTTCGAATCTGCCGGAAACTGGCACCAATGGCAAAAAGGGTGTTGAGCTGCCGGGATCGCTGCAGCACCAGTACCGTTAAGGTGGTGGCAATCCCCAGACCGGCGATCAGCAAAGCAATTAACAGCAAAACCGTTGTTACCGCAAAGGTTTCGTCAAAAATTCGCAGGACAGCACCGCGCAGCCCCTTGCCGCTGTACATATCAACACGATCTCCCATGTGGTTGATAATGTCATTGCGAAGCCTTGCAACGGCAGTATCCAGATCCTGCGAACGGTCTTTGAAGAAAAACCGCAATCCACCCCAGTAAACGGGATGATAGCGGTTGTTAAAATGGGGCAGTGAGTAAAAAACAGCGCCTCCCTGCGTGCGATAATCGCGAACGATTCCCAGAATGGGTAGCCTCACAAAAGATCCTTCAACCTGAGCCTCATAAATATCGCCCACGCGCAACCCGCTGCGATTTGAGAATACCTCAGACACAATAACACCCTCACCGCGTTTGAGCATCGGACGGATTTTTTCCGGATTACCCTTCAGCCAGAAAAAGGAGGCATATTGCATGTATCCCGGCATATCCATTAATTCAAGAACATAGGGATATCTTTGGAAGGTTAAAAAAAACTGCCGATTGGGCAGGATATCTACCTGTGACCGGTAGTTTTGCAGATGGTCGATAACCGCTTGGGGAACAGGATAACGAAAACGGTTAATCGGCCCCATTTTTGAGGTTAAAAACAAATCTCCCTTGATGGTTTCATACGTCCAAAAAGCCACCGTCTGGCGAAAGCTGAAAATCATAATAACCAGAGCGGTAAATAAGGCCACCGCCGTAATCAGGGCGCCAACCGCAACCGCCGTGTGGGTGCCGCTTTCCCGCACGTAACGCCCGGCAAGATAGGCCGGTATGCCAAACCATGTCAGAAGTACCGATGTGAGGATATCGCTGATTTTCATCAGGGCCCAGGGTGCCAGCAGGGCAAAACCAATAAAGAGCAACAAAATCGCCAAATACCCCGGCAACGGCATCCCCAGAATGGCAGGTAGATTGGATAAGGGCAACACCAGCAGGATGCAGCCCAGCCCCCCGAAAGCCAGCTGCCGTGAGGATATTCGTGTTTTCATCCCCAGATGAGAAATCTCCAGCGCTTCTTTAGGGGGCACCTGCATAGCCTCCCGTGCAGGTTGATAAGCCGCTAAAATTGAAATCCCGACCGTCATGACAAAACTAAACAGGATCTCAGTGGCACTTAACGAAAGCGAGTCCACCTGCACGCGCACAAAAAGGGTGGAAATGGTCTGGCTGACGCCGTGCAGCAGATATTTAATCAAAAAATTGCCTATCGGAATGGCCAAAAACCAGCCCGCAATTCCCAAAAATGCCCCCTCGGCCAAAAAAATAAAAAAAACATGGAAGGCGGATGCACCCGTGGCCCGCAGAACTGCCAGTTCATGGCGCCGGGAAGCCGCATTCAAAGCCACCAGGCTGTATACCAGAAACATCCCCACAAACAGCGATGCAAAGCTCAGAATGGAAAGATTGAGCTGGTAGGCCCGGATCATCGTCTGCCCGCTTTCACGCGTGGCAGTCGGCGCATTCAGCTGAACCCCTTCAGGTAAAAGTTGTTCAACAGCCGCCAGGTCCTTTGAGCTGGCAGAGGGCGCCAGCTTCAGATCAATTCGATCGACTTTTCCCAACAACCCGGTAAACTCCTGGAAGGTGGCAATGTCGGTTAAGGCAATCCGCCCGCCCTCAGCCAGTGCCAGCCCCCTGGATTCGAGCAACCCTGAAATTTTAAAGCGTGCTTTTTGATGCGCATGCTCTAAAACCAGGGTGCCACCGGGAGCATGCTTTAATTGATGGGACAATGGTTTGCCCAGAATAATCGTATAAGGCTCTTTTAAAAGATCCAACCAGACGGCGTCCTGCTCGCCGTTTGGGTCATCAACTTGCCAGGGGCGCAGGGGACGATCCAAAATCGGATCAAATCCGATCAGCAGAAATGGCACCGCACCTTCTTGTGAAAGGCGGGTATAGGTAGACAAAACCGGTGAGGCGCTTTGGATTGATTCCTGTTTTAGGAGCGCTGCAATCAGATTTTCGGGGACATAGCCGCCGGGTCGGGTGAGCACATGATCCGCCTGTCCGGCAATCAGATCCATGCTTTTGGAAAAAGAATCCAGCGAGGCGTTGACCGATAGGCGCACACTGGTAAAAACGGCCGCGCCCAGAGCAATTCCAAAAAGAACGGTTGCCGCCCTTCCCATATGGTTGCGCATATTTCGCAAACTAAACCAGACAAACAGACGCAAAAAAAACAATGTTTGTTTCATGCAAAACTCGTAATCACACCGTCTTTTATGCCGATCCTGACGGACGCCATTTGATCGGCAAGTGTGCTGTGGGTTGCAATTAAAACGGTCCGTTCCCATTTTCGATTCAGCTCGGCCAACAGATCAATGACGATTTGTCCGTTACGACTGTCAAGGTTACCGGTGGGCTCATCGGCCAGAATAATGGCCGGATCATTGATGAGGGCTCTGGCAATGGCGGTGCGTTGCATCTCACCGCCGGAAAGTTGCGCCGGAAGATGATTTAAACGATTTTCCAGCCCTAACCATTGGAGAAGTTCCATGGCTTTGGGGCGACTTTCGACCACTTGCTTTCCGGCCAAGAGCGCCGGCAGACAGATATTTTCGAGGACATTTAGCGTCGGCAGCAGATTAAAAGACTGAAAAACCATCCCGACGACCTGCCGGCGAAAATGGGTCAATTGGCTGTCGGTTGTATGGTTCAAATCATGCTGGGCGACCATCAATTCACCCCCGGTGGGCCGATCCAGGCCCGCCAATAAGGACAGTAACGTACTTTTTCCGGAACCGCTGTCGCCTTTAAGCACCACCAGCTCACCGGCAGCGATTTCAAGGTTGACCTGGCTGATGCCGATGACCTCGCTGTCACCCATTTTGTATATGCGGGTGAGCCCTTTGGCCGATATCACCGATGTGGATGTCTCATCGTTCATGGTCGTAGTAGAAGTTAGTTGTTATTCGTTATTGGTTATTTGAATTGATATGGAGGGTAACCCCATTAGCAATTCACCATTAATTAGAACCTATAACCAATAGCACCCAATTGAGCTTAGACTCAATTAGGAGTTATTTCGCCAGGTATCCCTTCTCCACGGCATCATCAATCAACGAAGAAACATATTCCCATAGAACCGGGGAACCGTCATCCACAGGCTTCATCCGTGTGACGACTTGGCTTTTTCGGATGCCGTGCTTATGCCAGGTGTGCCCGCGGGTAAAATAATTGTGTAAGAATGGCTGCACGCGATCCAGGGCATTGGCAAATTTTGACTCCGGGGTATCTTTGGCCTCATATTCATCCCATAAGGCCCGCAAGGCAACGGCCTGATCGGTTGGCAGGATGTTGAAAATGCGATCAGCCGCCTTGATTTCACGCGTTTGTTGATCCCGGCTGCCGGCTTCATCATAGCAGTAAGTGTCGCCGGCGTCGATTTCAACCAGATCGTGGATCAACAACAGCTTGATAACCTGCAAAAGGTCTATTTTTTTATCTTGGGCATATTCGGATAAGATGAGCACCAGCAGTGCAATATGCCAGGAATGTTCGGCTGAGTTTTCCTGGCGGGAGACATCCAGCAGTGTGGTTCGACGGGCAATCTTTTTGAGTTTATCGGTTTCCAGAACGAATTCGATCTGGCGTTTGAAGCGCTTAGCATCTGCAGGCCGGGATTTGCGCACTTGTTTTTTAGTGCTGGTATCAGTTTCACCTCCTGATTTAAGCATAAGCCAGACCCCCGTATTTAGTGGTTTGTCCCTGATTATGACATTGAGCGGGTATATCCCCATACGGCATAGACCGGATCGGAAAAAAGCAGCTCAGAGGCATACTTATCATCGGCCGGCCGCGGCAATCCCCGCATAGAGTAAGTATGCAGATTCGTATATTGACCCGATTTTAAAAAGAATTCAAGTACCAGACCCATGCGTTCAAATTCATGCAGCTGCGGCCAGATGCTGATGGCTTTGGACGCAAACCAGCGGTTGGCAAACGTAACCACAAATACCCCTCCCGGTTTGAGGACCCGATAGATTTCGTCGAAAACCTCAAACGGTTGAATTAGATATTCCACCGAGACGGTGCATATGGCTGCATCAAAAACATGATCATCAAAGGGCATGCGGGGATTGGCGTTCAGATCGTGGACGCAGGGATCCGTCAGCCGATCGTTGGCCTGCAGCTCCTGTGCGTTCATTCCCAGGCCGGTCAAGGATTTCAGTGGCAGATCTTTTGGCAGGTGCGACACCCAGCTGCTCATCAAATCCAGGACTCGGCTTTCGGGTTGCACCAGCTGGCTGTATAGCTCGCTGATGTTATGGCTGGCCGTGCGATCGATATGCTGCACCAAACGCGATTGCGCATAAAATTCCCGGTCCGGAATTTCATCTTCTCTCCGAAATGGATTGTCGGCAAAAAAATGGGTGGGGCTCCCATTTACCCGCGCCTGCATTCCCGGACCGCTTAGAACGGTTTCAACCCAGTCGATACTCGAACCGCCGTGTTCTTCGAACTTCTCCCGCACATCTCTGATCGTCGCTTTAAACTGAAAAGGTTTCTCAGAGAGCGGATGATTGGCATCTGCTTGAATGCCGTCCCCATTGGTAGATACGCAGCGAAATGGTGTGATGTTGTTGGGATAAACTCCGGCTACATTCTTGAGAATCCCCAAAGGATAAAAGCGGCCGAATCTGGGCTGAATCGGATCCGCCTGCGGCGTTAAGGGTATAATCTGTCGTTGGTGGAACTTGTAAATGCTACGATCATTTCTGGCCTGCACCCAGGTGCTGGGATCAACGTCCAGCACGACCTGATCTCCGGTATGTTTAGCGTGTAATTCTTCAAGCAACTGCGAGGGTAGGATATCGCGCCATAAATTGATTCGTTGCCCGTAATAATCATCGGTATGTTGGATGCCGTTGTGTTGATAAGATGCGCTGAATTCTAAGTTCGCCAGAACATCCTCGGAAATTTTATTCATCATATTTTCCCCATTTATATGCGCTTATTCATTTCAGTGCAATTGTAGTTAAATGATGGGTCGGGGATTTTTCTTAAATCGATTGCGGAATGAATCATCAGTGACTTCATCGTGCAAACTCA
>CAZJHF010000048.1:0-1346 GCA_964545505.1 uncultured Desulfobacterales bacterium
AATGGGCACTAATTAATTGTCGAGGTGTATCGCATGTCAGATAGGATATTGATCGTAGACGATGAAAAGGATTTTTTGGATATCATCGCAGAGCGGATAGGTGCGCGCGGAATGGATGTCGCAACCGCTACTTCGGCCGAGGCTGCCCTCAATATGGTTGAAGAAGAATCCTTTGATGTTGTTATTATGGATTTCATGATGCCGGCATTGGACGGATTCAAGGCCTTAAAACTGATGAAGGCAGAGCAGCCAGAAGTGCAAATTATCCTTCTGACCGGAAACGTGCCTGAGGAAAAACGCATCGAGGCCAAAGCACTCGGAGCTCTGGATGTGATCGAAAAACCGCCCGATCTGAAAAAGCTTATTGAAAAGATAAAAAAAGCGAAAAGGGCTAAACGAAACGCTCGCGGGAAAAAGGGGTCGTAAGAAAAAATAAAATATGGCCCTGGATAATGTCTTTAAGCCTTATTTTTCAAAACAGCTTTTTTAAGGTACTCAAAAACGTCAGGGCCTTCTACGGCTGCCTTCTGTTTGCCGGTGGCGACTTCTTGGATGAGCTCTATCTTGGGTTTGTCGAAGCTGCCGATCTGCTCATCGATGAGCTTGAGGGTGCCGTGGATCTGGCTGTAAATCACCATGGGGCCGTATAACACTTCGCCGCCGGCTTTGGGTGTCAGTGCCCCTAAAATGATATGGCGACTGAGCTGAAAAGCTTTCGGCGCCGCCTTGTAATCCAGCAGCTCGGCAAATAATTCAAGACTTTCGATCACGCCATCCGGGTAATCTCGTTCCAATGAGGCCTTCCCATCTGTGGCAATTTCATCTATATCGGTTGCATTAAAAGAAAGATCGATCTGGTCGATGCATGCCTGTTGAATGGCCTTAACCGATTCGTCTTTACGACTGATTTTGACATCAGAATCTTTGAGGATTTTAATGATGTTGCCAAACTTGACCATTTCTTTGATCAACGGACTTTTGCGTATGGTCACATCCTCAATGGTCGTCCGGTAAATCGGCAATTCGTTATCCAGAACCAAAATCTGTTTCTGCTCTTCATTCATGGGTTGGATATACAGATTCAGATCCCGCACCTTTTGGTGCTCGTAGGGACTCATTTCCAGCAGGCTGCGCATGGCGTCTTTGTCCACTTTGTTGCCGCTTTCCGCCGGTCCGATGGAGGCGATCACTTTGGCGGCCAGGCGGTCAATTTTTATTTTAGTTAATAGATTTTCTTTGAAGGACATGACCCCCCCCGTCGCATGGTAAGGATTTATTCTATCTTCGAATCTTTATCGAAATAAATGTGGCTATGGGTTACCGGAGTTGTTTACAATTTAGATTTT
>CAZJHF010000048.1:1446-14504 GCA_964545505.1 uncultured Desulfobacterales bacterium
AATTTAGATTTTGGATTTAGAAACGAAGGCCCAGACGAGCAATTGGATCTCTAATCCATTTAATCCGCAATCCAAATTCCAAAATCTAAAATCAACATCACTCCATTACTCCTGTTTAAGGTCTTTACCACATCGGTTTCGGCAAGTAAACTTTTCCTGATAAAATACGCTTTGCTGATTGTCGGGTTGCCAACCCAACCGTATTTGTATATATATAAGCTTTTTTCGATTGACCCGATAATGGAAAGAGAGAAGAAATATGGCAGAGACGATCAAACTGGTATACGGAAACAAAGAATATAAACTTCCAGTTGTCGAGGGCTCCGAGGGCGAAAAGGCCATCGATATTTCGCAGCTGCGGGCTACCACCGGCTTGATTACCCTGGATTCCGGCTATGCCAACACCGGCAGCTGTACCAGTTCCATAACCTTTATGGACGGGGAAAAGGGTATTTTGCGCTACCGCGGCATTCCGGTTGAAGAGTTAGCCGAGAAAGCCACCTTTAAAGAAACCGTTTATCTCTTGATCAATGGCAGGCTGCCCAATCGAGAAGAGCTGACCCGTTTTTCCATTTTGCTCAATGACAACTCTCTGGTGCACGAAGACATGCGCACCTTTTACGAAAATTTTCCGCGCTCATCCCATCCCATGGGGATTCTCTCCTCGATGGTTAACGCCCTGAGAAGTTTTTATCCGGAGCTTCAGAATCTGGAAGAAGAGATTATCCTGACCATGACCCGCTTGCTTTCCAAGATTCGAACGCTGGCGGCCATGTCCTTTAAAATTTCAAGGGGTCATAAGGTTGTGTATCCCAGACCCGATCTGGCTTACTGTGCCAACTTTTTAAATATGATGTTTGATTCACCGGTAAGACCGTATGAGCTCGATAACGATGCCGTTAACGCCTTGCGTGTATTCTGGATACTACATGCCGATCATGAACAAAATTGCTCGACATCTGCGGTTCGCCTGGTGGGAAGTGCCCGGGTTAGTCTGTATGCCGCCATTTCAGCCGGTATTGCCGCACTGTGGGGTCCCTTGCACGGTGGGGCCAATCAGGCCGTTATCGAAATGCTCAGTGACATCGCAGAAAACAAAAATATGGGCCAAGCCATTGAAAGGGCCAAAGATAGAAAGGATCCCTTCCGTTTGATGGGATTCGGGCACCGGGTTTACAAAACCTATGATCCACGCGCCAGGATTATGAAAAAAATGTGTGATTCATTATTAAACAAGCTAAGTGTATCCGATCCCCTCTTGGATATCGCCAAAGAACTGGAAGCGGTGGCGTTAGAAGACGATTATTTTATAGAACACAATCTGTACCCCAATGTCGATTTTTACAGCGGCATTGTCCTGCGCGCCATCGGTATCCCCACCAACATGTTTACGGTCATGTTTGCTATCGGCAGGTTGCCGGGCTGGGTCGCCCAGTGGAAGGAAAGCATGGATGATCCCAACTGGAAGCTGGGTCGTCCGCGTCAGATATACACCGGTCCGACCCAGTCCAAATTTATTCCGATCGATGACCGTTAAGTTTGAACGCTTTAACGATATTTACCCGGCCCACTGATAATTACTCACTTTTTTTTCTGGCCGTCTTTGTAGCCGTCATCGTAAGCTTTATCCTTGGATTTTTCGTGGCGGTCGTACAAATAGCCACCGGCTGCCCCGGCAGCCGCCCCGACGGCCAATCCCATGGGGGTGTTGCCCGACGCAGCGCCAACGATACCGCCTGCGGCAGCCCCAATGGCTGCCCCGCCGCCGACCCGCTTGCCGGTATCAGATGCGCAACCACCGATGACGAGTCCAAGACTGATGACCATAATCGTTACGATTAATAATTTTTTCATGATTTGCTCCTTTTCCGTTTCGCCACCGAGGCACCAAGACTCAAAGATAAATTTTAGCCAATAGTTTTACTTAGTGTCTTTGAGCCTTTGTGGCAATTTTTCAGTTATTGCGGATTTTCGACATATTGTAGCGTAACATATTTGCCACGAAGACACGAAGACGCGAAGATTGTTTTTAAATAAAAGTTTTGCTTTGTGCCTTTGGGTCTTTGTGGCTATCTGTTCCGGCTATTCGGGATCATTTACAGGGATATTTTTCCGACAGGAACCTGAACTCCGTATTAACCGGCTTTTTTTGCCAGTACTGCGGATGCGCTTTGGTCCATTCTACAAACATATTAACGGCTTCGGTGCGCGACGGTGGCGGATCGGGGAAACACACCAAGCGGGCTCCTTTTTTATGATGGTGGGCAGCCTCGTAATAATCATATGCCCCCACCAGATAACCATGGCAATAGTTCATGGCCTGATTAAAAAAGGGATCGTCAGGGCTTGCAGAACACAGATTCAGAAGTTGCTCGGTGGTATCGACCTGAAAATCTTTTTGCGTTACCGATCCGGCAAGTGCAAAACCGGGTAACAAGAACAGCATTACAGCCAAATACAACATAAACTTTGGTTTCATTGTGATGTCCTCCTCTGATTTAGATTGTGCGTTTGGATTTAATCTGGCTGGCGAATTGGACGATTAAAAATCTTATATAAAAGTAATGTTAATCACAAAATTTCGACGGTCAATTAAAAATTAATTTGCCTGAGGGCTCCGATATCTTCCAAATAAAGCAATGAATCTAAGGCGCTTGCCGTTGCTGCGGTATTTGCTTCCTCTTGCCGGCATCTTTACGTTCTTTCCAATTTGACCGATACCGGCTCTGCTTTCCAGATCTCATCACAGTATTCTTTGATAGAGCGATCGGAAGAAAATTTGCCCATGCGGGCGACATTTAGTATCGACATGCGTGCCCAGCGCGACGCATCGCGGTAAGCGTCGCTGACCTGCTGCTGGCAGACGACATAGTCTGCGAAATCAGCCAGCACCAGGTATTCATCATGATATAGCAAGGCATCGACGATCGGCTTGAACAAATAGGGGTCCCCACTTGAAAATTGTCCGGATGAAATGGCATCAATGGTCGCTTTTAACGTGACGTCTGACGCATAGACGTCATAGGGGTTGTAACCCGCTGCCTTGCGTTCTTTGACCTGCTGCGCGGTCAGACCGAAGAGGAAAAAATTCTGCGTGCCGACTTCTTCACGCATTTCAACGTTGGCGCCGTCCAGCGTCCCGATCGTCAGCGCCCCGTTAAGAGCGAATTTCATGTTGCCGGTGCCCGAGGCTTCCTTGCCGGCCATGGAAATTTGTTCAGACAGATCGGCCGCCGGATAGATCAACTGACCGTTTTTAACACTCAAATCCGGTATAAATACGACCTTGAGCCGATCCCTGATATCCGGATCGGTGTTGACAACCGCACCCACGGCATGAATCAGTTTGATGATGCGTTTGGCCAGGTCGTAACCCGGGGCGGCCTTGCCGCCGAAAATAAATGTTCGGGGCACCACGTCCAGATCCGGATCGGCTTTGATGAGCTGGTACAGCGAGATAATATACAGCACCATCAGATGCTGGCGTTTGTATTCGTGGATTCGCTTGACCTGGATGTCGAACAGCGACTGCGGATCGACCTGGATGCCGGTCTGGGCTTTAATCAGGTCGGCCAGGCGATGTTTGTTTTCCAGCTTGATGCGTTGCCACCGGGTTTGAAAATCCGGATCGTCTGCGTGGGGCTCCAGCTTACGAAGGGTCGTTAGATCGGTTGCCCAGCCGTCGCCAGCGGTTCGCTTGATCAGCGCTGCCAGGCCCGGATTGCTCAGGACCATAAACCGACGCGGGGTCACCCCGTTGGTCTTGTTGCTGAACTTTTCGGGCATCATCTCGAAAAAGTCGCGCAGCACATCCTTTTTGACCAGCTCGGTGTGCAGGGCGGCCACACCGTTGATGGCATGGCTGCCGACACAGGCCAGGTTGGCCATACGCACCGATCTTTGGCCGGATTCATCGATTAGCGACATGCGTGCCAGGCGGGCATTATCTCCGGGGAAGCGGTCGCGGATCTGTTGCAGAAAGCGGTGATTGATCTCGTAGATGATCTCCAGATGCCGCGGCAACACCCGTTGAAACAGCGGCAGCGGCCAGGTTTCAAGGGCCTCGGGCAGCAGGGTGTGATTGGTATAGCCGCAGGTCTCAACGGTGATCTGCCAGGCGGTGTCCCAGTCCATGGCATGTTCATCCACCAGCAGTCGCATCAGCTCGGCCACCGCTATGGCCGGATGCGTATCATTGAGCTGCACGGCCCACAAGCGGTGCAAATGCTTTAGTTGCCCCCCGGCTTGCAGGTGAAGGTTGATGATGTTTTGCAAGGAGCAGGAGACAAAAAAGTACTGCTGCTCCAGACGCAACCTTTTGCCGGCTATGGGCTCGTCATTGGGATACAGGACCTTGGTCAGGTTTTCAGAGGCCACCTTTTTATCGACTGCGCCGTAGTAATCGCCGACATTAAAGGCCTGAAAATCAAAGGACTCAGCCGCCTCGGCCTTCCACAGACGCAGGGTGTTGCAGGTATTGACGCGATAGCCGGATATAGGCGTATCATACGGGGTGCCCTTGACCACCCGTTCCGGTATCCAGCGCACCCGCTCACGGCCGTCGGTATCCCGCTCCTGTAACGTATGTCCGCCTAACTTGACTTCGAAGTGGGCTTCGGGCCGCGCGATTTCCCAGGGATTGCCCAGATGCAGCCAGTTGTCGGTCATTTCTACCTGCCAGCCGTCTCGAATCTCCTGGTGAAAGATGCCGTGCTCATAGCGAATCCCGAAGCCGATGGCCGGTACCTGCAGGGTCGCCAGCGAATCCAGGTAGCAGGCCGCCAGCCGGCCCAGACCACCGTTGCCCAGACCGGGTTCCTCTTCCTGTTGCAGCAATTCGTCCAAATTCTGACCGACAGCTTCCACCGCCTGACGGACCGGATCTTCGATTCCCAGATTGATCAGATTGTTGCCCAGATGGGGTCCCAGCAGAAATTCGGCCGACAGATAACAGACAATCTTGACATCTTTATGCAGCCAGGTCTCCACAGTTTTAACCCAGCGGTGCAGTAATCGATCCCTTACGGTATAAGCCAGGGCCATGTAATAGTCGTTGGGGGTGGCGATTTCCGGGAATTTTCCCTGAATGTAGAAGAGATTATCAAGCACCGCACGCCGTAAGGTCTCCACGCTGGTGCCGGTGCGATCGTCCTCGACCAGGATGTGATCACGCGATAGGGGTTTATCAGGTGGTGCCATTGAGATGTCCTTTCTTCTTTCTATTGATGGACGATAAAGATTAGGTCTTTACCAGGAACAAATTTTCTTCGTGTCAGTATTTCTGAGGAACAAAGCTGTATTGGGCAATAGACGCTTGATCATCGTACTTGCCTTTTATGTTGCGTTTGCCAAGCTCGATCTTCTCCCGGGATAATTTCTTGTAGGGGATTTGGCTCAACAAATGCGAAATGCAGTTGAGCCTCGCGCGCCTTTTGTTATCCGCACGCACGATGTGCCACGGCGCCCAGTCGGTATGGGTGGCAGCGAGCATGTCGTCTCGCGCCCGGGAATAATCATACCAGCGTGTGAAAGACTCTACGTCCATGGGGCTTAGCTTCCAGACTTTTCTTGGATCTTCGATGCGGGCCTGAAACCGGCGTTCCTGCTCTTGCATGCTGATATCAAACCAATACTTGATCAGGTGAATTCCTGATTCAACCATCCAGCGTTCAAATGTCGGTGTATCCCTCAGAAACCGCTCGTATTGTTTCTTCGTGCAGAACTTCATAACGCGTTCGACGCCAGCGCGATTGTACCAGCTGCGATCAAACAACACGACCTCTCCGGCTGCTGGAAACCGCCGGATATAGCGTTGTCCGTACATCTGGGTTTTCTCCCGTTCAGATGGTGCCGGTAAAGCCTCTACCCGAAAAACGCGGGGGCTGACTCTTTCGGTTATACGCTTGATCACACCACCCTTACCGGCGGCGTCGCGGCCCTCGAAGACGACGATTATCTTGAGCCCTTTTTTTCTGACATAAAGCTGTAGTTTAACCAGCTCGGCATGCAGTGTGGAGAGCTCTTCTTCATATTCCTTTCGGGAAAGCTTTCTCTTTTGTTCAGGATTTCTTTTCTCCGCCTTGTTTTTTTTATTGGATTTTTTCTTCGCCATTTTTCTTTCTCTCCTCTATTGGGCCACTGCTTTAGCCAGCCTGAAATGGCTGTGATGCCGTAATCCCATCGTTACAATTATTATTTAACACTGATTTCAGTGCTCTAAAAAAACCAGAAAAACTTTTTTACGATAAAGGCATTTGTCGAAAAGTAAAATTTCTATAGCGGCCATATCACTGGAATAAAGATTGAACCCATCACCCAGACCAGCAAATTGAGCGGCATGCCCAGTTTGAAGTAATCGCTGAAGCGGTAGCCGCCGGGGCTGTACACCAGCAGGTTGGTTTGATAGCCGATGGGCGTGGCAAAACAGGCGCTGGCGCCAAAACAGACGGCAATGATAAAGGGTTTGGGATCAACCCCCAGGCCCAGGGCGGCTGAAATGGCAATCGGCAGCAGCAGAATGGCGGTGGCGTTGTTGCTTAAGACATGCGTGCTGACACTGGTCAGCAAAATGATTCCACTTAAAACCAGAGCCGGGCTGGCCCCGCTAAAAAGGCCCAGAAATGCTTTGGCGTAAAATTCAGAAGCCCCTGTTTTTTCCAGCGCGGCGCTCAGGGCAATCGTCGCAATAATAATCAGAAGAACACGACCGTCCATTGCGCGGTAAGCGCTGCGCAACTCCAGACATCCGGTGATGACCATCAAAAAGGCGGCCGCCATGGCGCACACCATGATATCGGCTAAACCCGTGCTGGCGGCGACAATCATGGCACCGAATATCAGAAAGGCACGGCGCGCCAGCCTTTTGTGCACGATTTCATGATGGACGTCTTCGACGATAATAAAATCCGGCCCGCCGCGCAGCCGGTCCAGTGATGATTCCGGTAGGCGCGCCAGCAATATGTCGCCGATCTGCAAGCGGATGTCTTTGACCTGCGGCTCGGCATAATGAAGCTCGCGGCGCTTAATGGCGATGATGTGGATATCCGGATCGCGCCGCAGGCGACTGGAAACCAGC
Source organism: uncultured Desulfobacterales bacterium (assembly GCA_964545505.1). Lineage (GTDB taxonomy): Bacteria > Desulfobacterota > Desulfobacteria > Desulfobacterales > JAHEIW01 > JAHEIW01. Next base: position 8,522 of record CAZJHF010000048.1, read on the forward strand.
CGTTGTCCGATCAGCGACGACTGAGGCGGTATGATCAACTCCACGATGAGGGCTTCTTTTTTTTCGGATTCGAAATTGAAGCCCTGATCGGCCATCGGCAATTCCACCAGATCATCGTGAAGAATTTCCACCAGATCATTGGCCGAGCCTTTTACCAGCAGCAGATCATCGGCTGCCATTTTAACCGTATCCCGGTCCGGATAGTAAACATGCGAGTAGCGAATGAGCTCAAGCACGTCCATGTCGGGATATTTTTGTGAAAAATAAGACTTCGGGTTTTCATCGATAATGCGGCTTTCACGCGGGACATGTAATTCGGCCAGATAGCGGCGATTCTCATCATCCTTTAATTCGCATACCGGATTGTGCACGCTGGGCATCAGCTTGGGGGCGGCAAAAATCAGAAAAAGAATCCCCAGCAGTGCAATGGGCAGGCCCAACGGTGACAGTTCAAACATGCCCAGAGAACCGAAGCCATGGGCGGCACTCAAATCACTGATGATGATATTGGTCGAGGTTCCGATCAGGGTGCAGGTGCCGGCTAAAATCGAGGCGTATGAAGCCGGAATCAGAAATTTGGATGGGCTGAAATCCAGCTCGCAACTGAGGCTTAAAATAATCGGGATAAACAGAACCACCACCGGGGTGTTGTTTATAAAGGCCGAGGCTGTGCCCACAATCACCAGGATTAAAAAGATGGCCAGGCCGGGTCTGCCGCGGGAGTATTCGATCACCTTTTGGCTGATAAATCCCACAGCGCCGGTGCGGATCATGCCTCTGCTGATCAAAAACATGGATCCCACGGTGATGACCGCCGGGCTGGCAAAGCCCGCGATGGCTTCTTTGGGTGCCAAAATTCCACTGAGAACCAGCACAACCATAATACCGATGGACGTTAGATCCACCGGTAGCTTCTCAGTTACCAGCAGAATCATGGCCGCAATTAAAATTATGGTGACCAGCCAGATTTCCATAAGACATCCCCGATAATTTGATGGCCTTGAGGGTAACGTACGCTCAACCCTTCAGAAAACGTTTCAAATGATGGTACCTTTGTTTCCGTATTAAAGTTAAGTCCTAATTTTGATTCAAAAATCCTTTTGTCAAGCTCCCTGCTTCTTAAGTCTCATTAACAGCAATCCAGTCATTTTTATTAACGCTTATTTTCGGTCGATCGGTTATCTTAAAAGTCCAATAAATGTGATTTAGAGCATCCATTTTTATTGCCCTTAACCTTAAAAAATAGGTTGCAATAGGTTGTCATTTTACTGTATATACATCTACACAATTAGTCGACTAACCAACTTGCCGAAATCATTCATTTTCACTCTTTTAATGAGTCTAACGCCAATTGCGGTAACTGTGCCTCAAATTTAATAAGGATAATCCGGTGAAAATTGTTGACGCCTCCAATCCGATTCCCAAATACCTACAGATCTGTGCCTGGCTTAAGGAGCTCATCGAAACCGGTAGATACCAGAAGGGTGAACAACTGCCTTCGGAAGTTGAACTGGCCAAAATGTGCGATGTCACTCGCACCACCGTCCGGCAGGCCATTGCTGAATTAACCACTAAAGGATTGCTTCGCAAAGAAAAGGGCACTGGCACCTTTGTGTCCGCCCCGGCGCCAGCCGAGTTACGGCAAAAGCTGACGCATATTTCAAGCACAACGGATTTGATGCAAAGCAGTGGGATCACACAGAACTCCAAAGTTTTGGAAAAAAGGATTATTCAGGCGGAAGAAAAGATTGCCAAATCGCTATTTTTAGGTGCCAATAAAAAAGTCATTCTGGTGCGGCGGGTCCGCATGGGTGACGGTATACCTTACGTCTTCGAGGAAAGCTACCTGCCGCTTGATTTGTTTAAGGATATTTTGGATCTCGAGCTGACTGGATCGCTGTACAAAATAATCTCAGAGCAGTTCAATGTTGAGCTGGCGCGCTGCGCCCAGACAATCGGTGCCGTCAATCTGAATGCCGAAATTGCCAAGATCCTCCAATTGCCTGAAAACGCAGCCGGCATTTTTATGGAAAGCCTCACTTTTGACGAAAATAGTATCCCGGTGGAGTTGCTCTATTCTTATCTGCGGGGCGACACCTATAAGCTGGAAATCGAACTGGGACGGTACCACGCGTCATTATAAAACTGAATACCTGATGGGTGCATAAATTTTCATGCAAGATTCAGGAAATATGTTATCCATCCAACATCAAGGAGGAAAAAATGTCGATCGTCAATGCAAAGGAGATGCTGCTAAAGGCAACAGCAGAAAAATATGCCGTCGGTGCGTTTAACTGTACCAATTTAATTCAGATGGAGGCGGTGGTGGAGGCGGCTGTTGAACTGAACGCACCGCTGATTTTACAGTGCTCTGTGGCGCCGTCAAAATTTTTAAAACCCCGGGTCGTTGGTGCAATTTATAAAACCCTGGCAGCCGAGGCTTCGATTCCGATCTGTTTGCACCTGGACCACTGTGCTGATGTGGAATTTTGTCAGGTGTGCGCCGATGCCGGATACACCAATATCATGATTGATGCCTCCAAACAGGAATTTTCCGAAAATATTCGCCAGACCAAAGCGGTAGTGGACTATTGCCATGCAGCCAGCGGCATTTCAGTCGAAGGCGAGCTGGGCACGGTATCCGGGGTCGAGGATCAGGTGCGGGTGGCCGAAAGTGAGGTGGAACTGTGTGATCCCGAGCAAGCGCTGACCTTTGTAGATCAGACCGGCGTCGATATATTTGCCCCTGGTATTGGTACCGCCCACGGGGTATACAAAACTAAAAATCCCAAAATCGACTTTGAGCGCCTGGAAAAGACCGCCGCCCTGATTAACGGCCAGCAGGTACGTGTCCCTTTGGTCATCCACGGCGGTACGGGATTGAAGCCGGATGTCGTTAAAAACCTTATTTCCCTGGGCGGATCCAAATTTAATGTTTCCACCGACCTGAAGCACACCCTGATCGATACCACCTACGACTATATTTCAGAAAACCGGGATCAGTATAATCCGGGGAAAATCGATGTGGCCGTCAAAGAAGCCATCAAGGATAAGATTAAGTATTGGATTGAGTTGTTGGGAAGCGCAAACAAAGCCTAGAATCTATCTCAAAAATGCGTCTAACGCCCACTAGCTTCGTTATCCAGGATAAATGGATTACACATCTATTTCTATGTAGATTAAGGTGTGCACTAAGTCATTTCAAAATACTCGCGTACTACCGTGTACACTCCGTTTTTGAAATGACTTAACGCCTTGCTATTGGACGTGATCCACTATTTTTGAGATAGATTCAAGCATATTTACATTGGAATTATCGAATTAGCGGGTTTAGCTAGAAAATCCACCCAAGACAGATAAAACGGATGATTTGATCTACTATATAAATGCAAGATCAAGTTTGGTGGCGGCTGATTTTAGACGTTTGTCTGTTGTCCATAAGGGGATGCCGGCCAATTGGGCCGAAGCCAGGAGGTGGACATCGACAAAACCAGTACCGATTCCGATTAACCGGTTTCGTTCGATAAAGAAAAGAAATTCGTCAAATTCAATGGTAGGGGCCGATGGCAGTGCTCTGAGCAAGGACAGGATCTCGTTTCGATTTTTAAGATTGCCACAGGCCAGTTCACCAATAATGAATGGATGGCACATCACCTCGGCATCCAACAATAAATTTTCAAGCTGCCGATGGCCATGACGCAGATGGGTCACCCAAATTGATGTATCAACAAGGATCATAGCGATTGCTACGCAGATCTTCGCCTGGGAATGGAACCCAGATCATTCTCGGTTCCACCTAGTTTGGCCAAACGTTTAGCGCTTTCGAGCGCTATCAAGGCCTCTAAACCCAGTCGCACCAGGGCGGTTTTTTCCTTAATGCCGGTAAGCTGTGATGCTTTTTCTAAAATTTGGTCATCTATGTTGAGTGTTGTTCTCATATGTATCAATATGTATCAATTATGCATATAGGTCAATAAAAATTTTAAGGTGAATGTAATCAGATTATGAAACAGGGAGGAGGATAAGATATGTCTGAACTTAAAGCCATTTTCTGGGATCAGGACGGGGTGATCATCGATACTGAAAAAGATGGTCACCGGGTGGCCTTTAACAACATGTTTAAAGAATCCGACTATGATTTTGAATGGGACGTGGATACCTATGGCGAGCTGCTTCAGATTTCGGGCGGTAAAGAACGCATGCGCCATTATTTTACCGAAAAGGACATTTTGCTGGAAGGTATCGTCGAAAAAGACAATGAATTTTTGCTGAGCCTGCATAAGAAAAAAACCGCCATTTTTGTTGAAATGATCGCAAGCGGCATCCTGCCGCTCAGAGCCGGTGTGCATCGACTGATGCGGGAAGCCATGGAAGCCGGTTTGCGGCTGGGGGTCTGCACGACGGCCAATGAACGCTCGGCCAATGCGATTGCCAGCGGAATGCTGGGGGATATCAATTTGGAGTTTGTGCTGGCCGGAGACGTGGTCAGCAAGAAAAAACCGGATCCGGAGATTTATTTGCTGGCGCTGGAAAAATCGGGTCTGTCACCCGATCAGGTTATTGTGATCGAGGATTCGCGCAACGGCTTGCTGGCCGCCCAGGCGGCGAGTCTGCGGTCGGTGGCCACCACCAACATCTATACCGAAAATGAAGATTTGAGCCCGGCCTCGATAGTGGTGACCTCTTTGGGTGATCCCGATGGTGAAAAGGGGATGCTGAAGCAATCTGATAAACCCTTTGAATTTGACGGCGTCTTGCATGCCGAGCAATTAATCGAATTTTTTTCAGACTGAAAACAACCTGGTGGAAACTATCCAAGAACTATTTTAAAGGACTAATGCCGGTCATGTCATTTGCTTCAAGGCGATATGAACTTCAAAGTGCATGTGGCCCAATATTTGGTATGAATTTTACGCTGACGGGTGGTTCAATGCTGTTGGTGCCGATCATCCCAAATATCGGGCCACTTCGTATATTCGGGATTAATTTTTAGCATATCGTCTATCAGCAAATAACATGACCTGCCATCAATCGAGATATTGAATGATTTTGCACCGTGTCACTTTGAGTCTAAATAGTGATTTAAATTCATGACGTTGACACAGGAATAGGGGATCAAAATGATTATTGGCGTTCTAAAAGAAATCAAGGCTGATGAGAATCGGGTGGCGCTGTCTCCCGGGGGAGTTGAATTTATGCGCCAAAACGGCCATTCCATCCTGGTCGAAAAAGATGCCGGCAAGCCCAGTGGTTTTGACAACGGGCTTTACAAGAAGGCCGGAGCGGAAATTGTGAAAAACGCTGAGTCGATTTTCAAGCGCGCGGAAATGATTCTGCGGGTCAAAGAACCCCAACCCGCAGAATACAAATATCTTAAGCCAGGCCAGATTTATTTCGCCTATCTTCACCTGGCAGCCTCTGAAGATGTCACCCGGACCATGGTTGACTCTGGTATGATCGGAATTGCCTATGAAACCATTCAAATGGATAATGGGTCCCTGCCGCTGCTCAAGCCCATGAGCGAAGTCGCCGGGGACATGGCGATTCAACAGGGGGCCAAATACCTTGAAATGGCTCAGGGGGGCCACGGGGTTTTGCTCGGGGGTGTGCCGGGCGTTGATCCGGCTACCGTCGTTATCCTGGGCGGCGGTGTTGTCGGCATCAATGCCGCCAAACTGGCCAGCGGCCTGGGGGCCAAGGTTTACATCCTCGATATCGACCTGAATCGTTTACGCTATTTGAGCGATGTGATGCCGGGTCACTGCATCACCTTGATGTCCAGCCCGGCGGCCATTCGCGATGTGCTGCCCAAAGCTGATGTCGTCGTGGGAGCGGTGCTGGTTCCGGGCAGTATAACACCCACGCTGGTCAGCCGCGATATGATCAAAAGCATGAAGAAAGGGTCGGTTCTGGTGGATGTCTCCATCGATCAGGGTGGCTGTTTTGAAACATCCAAAGAAACCACCCATGCCGATCCAACTTA
>CAZJHF010000049.1:0-14497 GCA_964545505.1 uncultured Desulfobacterales bacterium
CACCGACAAAAATACCCAAAACCGGAATGAGATACACAATCGCGGTGCCTTTGAGTTTTGTTTTTGAGCTCAGATACAATTCAACCTCATCGCCCTTTTTAGCCCTGGCGGTATTTTGGGCCTTAACCACCATCTGGTCACCGCCCTGCGTCAGGCAATGATGACGGCTGCCGCAGCTGGAACAGGCGCTGGAGCGTTTGGTTTTTACCCAGGCCCATCCTGGTTCTACTTTTTCAACGATACCGCGTTCAGCAGACATTTTTGACCTCGTTAGCTAATAGAGCAAGGTGCATGCCGGAAATATTTAGTAAAAGCAATTTCCAAAGATAACTCTTAAGCTATGAACGATAGGACGGTTTTCAAGCCGGCTATGTGTTTATTATCATTGAAATACAGTTAATCATCCCATTCAGGGTATAAAGGTTAACGCTAAAAGCAAGCCTCATTACTGTTGACAAGGTCGGCAAAATAGGTGGCAAAATAGTAATAATGCGGGTATTTTGTATACGGAATGAATGCTGTAATCTGGATACTATTTACCCAATTCAGGGTCGATTCCAGAAATCAATTTTATTTCGATGACTGAAACCAAATCTGGTTCTCCGGCTGTCGAAAAGGTCAGGATAATTTCCGATATAAGCTAATATATAATAGTATGTAAGATATTAAAAATATTTTGTTTTAGCGATGTGCTGCCAGTTGACAGATACCACATTGTGGCATATGTTAGATTTTAAATCATGACCAGATTATGAATTCAATTTAAAACATACAAACTATTGCTTCTGCCCGTAATGACGGGGAGTGCAATATGCGAAGCTCTGCATGGGAGCCGGTGTGTGGTAAGGGTTGCACCCGGATGGAGGTCTGCAGGATGAAGCTTAAAGCGGAGCGACATCAGCAGAAGCATTGCCGGATTGCTATTTTTGGATCAGGGCATCTGATTTACGGAAAGCTCATGTCTCAAGTGAGGTGTGGGTTTTTTTTGTTTTGGAATTGAGATCCTAAGCAAGACAGGATTAACACGATAAAAGTGATCTGTCGTTCATAATTTATACCTGCCCGCTGCGCGGTTTCAAGAACACCCTTCCAATCAACGGAAACCCGGTGGGCCCGCGAGGCGGGCGGGTATTCAAAATTTATAAATAATCCTCTGCGATCTCTGTGCGCTCTGTGGTGATAAAAAGGCATTTTTCAGATGGCTAAAAATCAAGAATCTTTCTTAATGCCGGGAAATTTGCGATCCAGCACTTTGCGGTTTTGCGCGGCCGTATCTTTTTTGCGAGCCGACCAGGCCTTGACCATTTTAAGCGCCTGAGCCGTCCTTTTGGGGAAACCTTTGGTGCGGTTTTCTTCGATGGCCTTCGGCCTGGCATCGGCAAAAATGGCCCGGCCGACGGGTGTGCGGGTGATGACGGTGGTCCAGCCCTCTTTGGCGCCGATGCCGCCAAAGGAAATATCGGCGTACTCGGCTGAATAATCCGGGCAAAAATAGCAGGCAAAGCGTTTCATAAACTCGAGCTCTTCGAGCATCATGGTTTTTTCTTCCCCGCCTTTCAGATGAACGATCAGCTCTTCTTTAATGTTTATTTTTTTGACATCTTTAAATTTAAATCCGCCGATTTGACCGATTTTCTCCTGTTCTTTTTTACCGAAAACAAAATTACCTGAGCAAAACAGCCCCAGGCAAAATTTAATGGAGTCTGATGGGATGATGCCCAAAGCCTGCATGCGTCTAACCGCTTTGATCTGGCAGGGCGTGCCCACAAACGCCACGCGCTGCAATCCCTTTTTGATCAAAGGGTCGAATTCTTTGATCTGGGAATAGGTTAAATAGTAATCACTGAAGCTGGTCATGCCATGGGAGGTGTCAAAGGAAAAGCCGGCGGCATCCAGAATGTCTTTTTCGGATTCAGCCAGAAACGGCAGGCGCTGAAACGGGCCGGCCGGTTTGGTGACAATGGCGCCGTCAATGCGGCCGCGTTTGAACAGGTGCACCAGCAGGGCGGTAACCACCCCACCGTCGGTGGCTTTTTTGCGGATTTTAGAATCGGTGGCCCGGGCAATACTGGTCTCAATAACCCTTCCGATGGGCGCTTTCCAGCCCGAGCTTTTACGCGTTTCGGCATCCAGCTCGTCGATTTCCGGGCAGATGGTATGGCACAGGCCGCATTCGATGCACTTGGCTTCATCCGCGTACCGGGGCTTGCCCTGTCCGTCCAGCTCCAGGGCGCCATAGTTAATAGCCGTGCAAAAGGTCACGCACCCGCCGCAGCGATGGCACAGCCCGGGTTTTTGCACATCTTCGATCAGGTTGGTAAAGGTTTTCATTCGTTCACCTTTTCGGTTAGCCGGTTGAGGCGGTTTAGCCCGTTAAAAAAGGAATACGATCAAATTTAATTTCTTTTAACCGGTAAACGGGCAAACGGGCAACGGGCTCAACCCGTACCCATTTCCAAATGAATAAAAGTTAGCTAAAAATAGATTCTGAGGGTACTTCCTCAAACAAGCATGTCTTGAGCTGGGCGAAAATCTGTCCGGTGTCGAAGCCTTTCAGATGAATGGCTCCCGAGCGGCAGGAGGCCACACACAGCCCGCAGCCCTTGCAAAGGGTGGCTTGAATAGCAGCCTTGCCGCTTTTTTCATCAAATGTGGGCGCCGAATAGGGACAGATCTCCACGCAAACCCCACAGCTGCTGCAAAAGTTCGGATCCACCATGGCCACGGTACCGCTGACAGAGACCTCCAGGGCCGCTAAAACCGTCACTGCCCGGGAGGCCGCGGCCTGGGCCTGGGTGATGGATTCTTCAATCGGTTTGGGTGCATGCGCCAGACCGCAGACAAACACACCATCAGTGGCAAAGTCATTGGGACGCAGCTTGACATGCGCTTCGGCAAAAAAGCCGTCATCATTTTGCGGCACCTTAAACATCTGCGCAAGGGGGTTGGCTTTTTGGGGCACCACCGCGCTGGCCAGAACCAATAGATCACTTTCGAGCGCCATTTGTCTTCGGAGCACCCGATCGGTAAAGGTAATGTTGAGGCCATCTTTGGCGGAACCCACTCCGATTTCCTTTTCGTTGTCATAGCGGATAAATTTAATCCCACCTTCGCGCGCCTGGCGATAAAGATCCTCTCTTAGACCGTAAGCGCGCAGATCCCGGTACAGGATGAAAATATCCATGGCGGGTTTTTGAGCTTTGAGGCTCAAGGCGCTCTTAATCGAACCGGTGCAGCAAACCTTCGAACAATAAGGACGTTCGGGGTTACGTGACCCGACACACTGGACAAATACGGCCGTGCGGCAGGCATCAAACTTCTCGCCTGACCGGATTTTTTCCTGGAGCTCCAGGCCGGTTAAAACCCGCTGATCCTGACCATACAAATAATCATCCGGTTTAAACTCTTCGGCACCCGATGCAATCAGGGTAACACCGTGTTCGACAACCCTGGCTTCAGCGTTCATCTGGACTGTAGTTTTAAAATTACCGATAAACCCGTCAACATTTTCAACCCTGGCATCCAATAAAATCTCGATATTTTCATCGGCGGTAACATCGGCGATCAATTTGTCCAGAAACGGGCCTACCGCTTCCGCCTGCCAGGTTTCCGCCAAATTGCGCGCCTGGCCGCCCAGCTGCGTGTTTTTTTCAACCACAATGGTTTTATATCCCTGAGCGGCCAATGTCCTGGCAGCCGTCAGACCGGCCACGCCGCCGCCGATCACCATGGCGGCCTGATTGATCTTCATTTTGGGTTCCACTAAAGGTTCGTGCAGTGCGACTTTGGCTACCGCCATTTGCAGCAGGTCTTTGGATTTTTCGGTGGCTTTGTCCATATCGTCTTTGTGCACCCAGGAGCACTGGTTGCGGATATTGGCCATCTCAAAAAGATATTTATTGAGGCCACCGTTGATCAGGGTTTCCTGGAAAAGAGGCTCATGGGTCTTGGGCGTACAGGCGGTCACCACCACCCGGTTGAGACGGTGCTTTTTAATGGTATCTGAAATCTGGGTCTGGGTATCCTGTGAACAGCTGAACAGGTTCTGCTCGGCATAGACCACATTGGGCAGGGTTTTGGCATATTCGACCACGGCGGGCACATCCACAAACCCGGCGATATTGGTACCGCAGCAACAGACAAAAACACCGATACGTGGCGGCTCGCCTTTGATATCGATCTCTTCGGGCGGCTCTTTGGTTTTGGTCAGCGTACCGCGGGCATGCGCCAGCCGGGTGCCGACTTTTCCAGCTGCCGCGCTGGCATCGATGACCGATGACGGTATATCTTGTGGTTCGTGGAAAGCACCGCACACATAAATCCCCGGTCGCGAACTTTGAACCGGATCAAAGCTTTCGGTTCTGGCGAACTGATAGGGGATTAATTCAACATCCAGTTTTTGGGCCAGAGAAACCGCTTGTTCACGCGGCCCCAGGCCCACCGAGAGCACGACGATATCGAATTTTTCCGCCCGGCTGTGGCCGGCTGCATCGACATAGCGGATAAGGTGTTTGCCGTCATCATCCATAGGCTCGACGTGGGTGATGCGCGATTTGACAAAGCGAACACCCAGATCGTCTTTGGCCTTGTTATAGTAGCGTTCAAAGTCTTTACCGAAGGTACGAATGTCGATGTAAAAGATGGCCGTATCCAGACCGTTGCTGCTGTGTTCCTTGGCCAGGATAGCCTCTTTGACGGCGTAGGTGCAGCAGACAGCCGAGCAGTAACCGCGGGCGCCAATGTGGGTGTCCCGCGATCCCACACATTGCAACCAGGCAATTTTTTCAGGCTCGGTTTTATCCGAGGGCCGCACCATGTGCCCGCCGTAGGGCCCGGAGGCCGACAGGATTCTTTCAAATTCCAGGCTGGTGACAATGTTAGGCGATGTCGAATAGCCAAAGGTGTCGTAAGTAGCTGGATCAAAGGCCTCGCTGCCGGCGGCGACTACGACTGCACCCACCTTCAGGGTCAGGTCGGATTTTTGATCTTCGAAATTGATGGCGCCGGTCGGGCAAAATTTTTCACAGGCCTTGCATTTGCCTTTCAGAAAATAAATGCAGGTGTCGGCATCGATAGTGTATTTGAGCGGCACCGCCTGGGCATATTGTACATAAACCGCTTTGCGTTTGCTCAACCCGCCGTCATAGGTGTTGGATACTTTTTTGGGGCATTTTTCCGCGCAGGCATTACAGGCAATACACTTTTCCATATCGACATAGCGCGGTTGTTGTGTCAAGTGGACTTCAAAATTGCCCTCTTCACCGCTAATGCTCTGTACTTCGGTAAGGGTGAGCAGTTCGATGTTGATGTGCCGGCCGACCTCGACCAGTTTCGGCGATATGATTCACATCGCACAGTCATTGGTGGGAAAGGTCTTGTCCAGCTGCGACATCATGCCGCCGATGGAGCTCGAGCATTCCACCAGGTAGACATAATAGCCGGAATCGGCCAGATCCAAAGCGGCCTGCATGCCGGCTATCCCGCCACCGACCACCATCACTGCGCCTGTACCTGTTTGTGACATAATTACTCCGTTACAAGAAATGATGAAATTTCAGACAGGTCAAGTTCATTGTTGGCAATACCCAGGGTATTTTCATCGATGCCCAGACTTAAACCCAGCAGCTGCGGATACAATATGGGTGCAATGGGCTCGCTGTTATTTGATTGCGCGGCCATGCGCTTTTGCACCCCGTCAAACTGCAGCTGGGTGTAGGGGCAGGCGGTGCAGATAAATTGGGCACCGGCTTCCCGGGCGCTGTCGATCTTTTTTTGAGCCATGTCCATGGCCAGTTGATCGTTGATGCCGGTCAGAGGCGCGCCGCAGCAATCCAGTTTGCGGGTCCACTCCACGCTGAAGGCGCCGGTGGCCTCCACCAGCGCATCAAAGATTTTGGGTGAAACCGGATCGTCAAATGCGGTTATCGTGCTGGGCCGCAAGGCATGGCACCCGTAGCTGACCGCTATTTGAAGGCCGCTGTATGCTTTTGAAATGTTTTCTTTAATACGCTTAAGGCCCACGTCATGATAAAGGATCGATAGTAAATGTTTCACCTGGGTTTTATTTTTATATTCGAGGTTTTCGTGTGCCAGGGTGTTGTTGATGTCGGCTTGCAACTCCGGGTCCTGGCTTAAAAAATGTTGCGCACGTTTTAAACTGCCATAGCAGCACTTGCACATCACCAGCATGTCCAGGCCGGATTGTTCAGCCACCGCCAGGTTTTTAGCGGCCGACAGGACATAGGCCCGATGGTCGCTGTTGCGCACCGGATACCCGCAGCAATTGAAGCCGTCCATCTCAACCAGGTCGATACCCAGCCGGGCACATACCGCAGCAGTGGCATCGGCGTATTGTTCAACGCGGGCTGGGATGTTGCAGCCGTGGAATAGAGCAAATCTCATATCAATTTTCTCGAAAACATTTTTTTAACCACGGAGATCACAGAGCACACAGAGAAAAAATAAATAATCTCAAAATAAATAATCTAAATTTCTACTCCGTGATCTCTGTGGTAAAGCATTTATGGCAAAATGCCGAACATAAGCATTACCGCTCGATGGATGTAACAGCCAGGTTTTTCAAGCGATACAAAATATCACACACTTCAACCTGCTGGGGGCAGTTTTCCTGGCACTTGTAGCAGGTCAAACAATCCCAGATCATGCCGGCGCCGGCGGCCATCTCACTTAATCCCAACCCCAAACTGCACATAATTTGATGTGGCAGCAGTCCGAGCACCTGCTCGGGGTCATCATAGTTGGCAACCACCGGGCAGACCGTTGTGCAGCTCTGACAGCTGAAGCAATGGACGTAGGTGCGGTCCTTAACAGCCGGGTGTGTTTCTGAATCAGTTTGCACATTCAGCGGTATGGGTGTATCCGGATCCATCAAATTTACAAACTGGCCGGATACGGCCTGCCGGGCCTTATTAACCGGTTCGGTGTAGCTGTCGGTTTCAAGTGTTTGCTGAACGATCAATCCCCGGGCAAATGAAAAAGGGCTTAATACATGCGGCAGCGGCGGGCCCTCAGCCAGCAGGGATTCGCGTACACTGTACCATAATTCCTTTAACCGGATGCCGGATGGGCAGCGCACAGTGCAGCGGTCGCAATTGGTACACAAATAGACCCCTTCCTGGATGGCGCGCACCTGGGTTTCATCCAATTTTTTGCCGACCGCCAGTTTTTTTAGCAACGTCATTTTTTCAGAAGGTAAAATGTATTCGTTACCGATGGCTTCAAAAACCATGGCCGCAGAACAGCTCAGGCTGCAGCTTCCGCAATGCGTGCAGGCGTCCAATTCCATGATCTGACGGGTGACGACATTGGCCGGTCTTGATGTTGCCGGTTCCATGACCCGGTTGGCTATCAGGCTGACAGGGGTGGCAAATATATGAAACATCTTGCTGAACGGCAGATAGGCCAGCCCGATGAAACAGGCGATAATATGCACGTACCACAGGACGGTGACACCGTCACCCTCATCCAGCCACAAAACCAGTGGTTTGATGAGCTTGGCTGTCGCAAATCCGGTAAACGCATAAGGGGCCGGTGCATGACAATCCAGGCAGCTGCTTTCATGTACTTCACGGCCGGCCTCCAGCAACTCCTCATCAAAGGGTGCTTCAATATTCGGTGAAACGGTACCGAATTCTTTTACCCAGAGTGTTTCCAGCGCTTCGATTTCATCCTCATCATCGAGGCCGGCATAGTCTTCGACCATCCGTATAAATTCATTGTGGGAAGCGATTTTAAGGCCCAACAGGGCGATTCCGGACAGCATAATAACGGCCACGATCGTGATAGCATAATGGTCCATACCACCGGATCGAAGCCGCCGGGGCTTTACAAAGTATCGTCGAACCACAGCCAGGATCACACCGACGATCACCATGGCACCAAAAAAATCCCGCAGAAAGAAAAATGGATTGACCGTGGAATAATATTCGCTGAATAGCGCTTCCGATATCACGGATTCAAGGGCATGCATAAGCAGCAGCAGCACAAAGCCGTAAAAAATTAACATGTGCGCCAGCCAGCGGGAAACACTTTCCTTGAAAACACGGCGTTGCAGCAGTACATCCAGCACAATGGCCTCAAGCAGGTTTAAGATCTTTGAGCTGAAAATGACACCTGCAATACCTGCAATGGCCGACTGCAGCCGTTGTGCTGTGGTGACGCCATTTCCCAAAATGCCGATGTTGTGGCGAAACCAGGTTGAAACCTTATAGATCAAGCCCAGGAGGAAAATGACGAGAGAGGTATAGAAGAGATAATCAAACATTGACCGGCGACATCCTTTTAAAATAGGCTCGAAAGATGTTAACAGACCATCTAGTGTTGTGTCCCAGAGATAATTTACAATATTGTCCGGATCTGACTTAGTAAATACCAACGCTCAAGTTGCCAGACGGGCATGTTGTTTTCTGAAAGGCGATATGCCGATTATTGACCTTTGGGCTACACAGTGCCCCGATATTTGGGATGATGGGCGCAGAAGCATTTGGCTCAACCCATGACATGGGCTGAATCCCAAGTATCGGGGCACCGGTACCATGGGACTCATAGCGCCTTTCAGAAAATGACATGGCCAGACAACGCGCGCTTATTTTGCAAATTATTTCTGGGACACGATACTAGCCGGGGCTTCAAATTAAACTCAAAGCGGAACGAAACAAAGGTGGAGAATCAGACTAATATTACAGGCCGTGAAAGTGGATCAGTTTTTCTGAATTTTATTTTAAGGAACTACAGAACATTCAGAAACGAGCCCTGATGACTTCCTGGGGGTCAAGTCATTTTTTTTTGAGAAGCCTTTTGGGCCCAGTCCTTTTCCATTTCTTTTTTCCACTTGGGACTGCGCTTGCGTTTCTGTGCTTTCTGGATCACTTCCGGAATCAGCTGCAGCAGCCGCTGTTTATCAATGGGTTTTTCCATAAAGGTATCCGGGCGGAAATATTCATAGTCGGGCCACTGGCTGTAGTTGATATCCAATTCATCACCCATGGCGGATATACCGATGATGGGCGTATCCTTCATGTCATCATCAGAGCGCACCTGCTTGCAAACTTCAAATCCGGAAAACAGGGTCTCCATCATAATATCGAGCAGGATCACATCCGGGCGCTCTTTATTAATTAAATCCATTCCGGTTTGGCCGTCTTCTGCCGTATGCACCTCAAAACCATTTCTTTGTAGAAAGGTCTCCAGCGTAAACAGTAAGTCCTTGTTGTCATCGATTAAAACGATTTTGAGGTTTTTCCCCATGGTTAGCTCCTTTTGGCATCAGGTTCTAAGATTGAAGAATTCCCGAAAGCCGGATTGATCAGTCGCTATACCCTAGTTAAGCACTATGATATATAGTATCAATCGTCCGGCTTCGTCAAGTGATTACCGTCATCTTATTTTAAATATAATGGTGAAGCGAGTGCCCTCTCCGGGCGCCGACCTGACCTCGATTTTTCCGCCATGGCGGTTGACAACCTTCTCGACCACCGCCAGCCCCAGTCCGGTACCCGAACTGCCTTTGGTTGAAAAAAATTCCTCATAAATATTACGCTGGGTATCATCATCCATACCGATTCCATTGTCGGATATTTCAAACGAAAAATGGTCAGCATCCAGCATTTCTGCTTTAACAGTGACGGTGTGTTTCTTTTTTTGTCTGTCGTTTAAGCATGCTTCCAGTGCGTTCCAGATCAAGTTATTTAACATCCGCCGGATGCTGGCGATATCCAGACGCGCCTCGGGGACGGTATCATTGATTTGCGGTTTAAGCTCGACATCTAAACTGGCGGCCTTATCGCGAAATAAGGCCAACGAATCCTTTGCCAGCTGTCCGGGCGATACGCGCTCGTATTTTAACGGCCGGTCTTTTGATGAATACAATATATTTTGAACCACATCGGTAATCTCAAATATATTTTTATTGACGATATTCCATCCTTTGCGGGCCATTTCAATATCGTTGTCTCTGAAGCCTTCGTCAACGACATAGGCACCACCCTGCAATCCTTCCAGAATGTTTTTAATACCGTGGGATAATAAGGCGATGGATTGACCCAGGGTGACCAGCTCCTTTCGATCCTTCTTCAACTGGGTGATGTTAGTGGACAGCTCGATAACGGCTGTGACGTCGCCGTTTTTATCGATGATGGGCGCAGTTTGAATAAGAACCTGCGAAACGCCACCGCCGGTTAAGGTCACATTTTCTTCGGTCAGGTGGGATCGTCGGTCTTCAAAGGTCTTTTGGACCGGGCAGTTGGGGCAGATCTCCGTTGAGCATTTATATACCAGGTGGCATTTTTTGCCGACGCCGTCACCAAAATCACGCTTAAATTTGGCGTTTCCGTAAATGAGGTTAAGATTACGGTCCTGAATGGATACGTAGCAGGGAAGATGGTCGACCAGTTGATCGAGATTCAATCCTGGAATCCTGTTGATAGCTGAAGAATCATTTTTGGAGCGTTTCTTTTTTGGGGCCATATCAGATCAACCAGAATAGAGGAATGCCGCCGCCGGCGTCTGCTAAATTGCGCATTCACTATAGCCAAAAGGGCTTTATAAATCAATTGTATTCAATTGGACGCGCTAAAAAGAGCTTGAATTATTTGAAATGCTCGTTTAGGTATAATCTAATTAAAAAATGACAATCATTTTCTAGATTGTATATTGAGCCAGTTAAACAAAGGATAAAATTCTGATTTAATTTTTTACACCGGCAAACAGGCCAATCCGGTTTCAAGAGACCTTCGGTAGGTAACAGGCTTAACCGATATATGTTGAACATGAAAGGGTGATCAAGCCATGAATGTCAAAGAATTTGTAGACCGTTTTAAGTTACATGTGGCTGCCGGGCAAAACGAGCTAAATCGGCAAATTCAAGGCGGGTATTGCGGAGATCTGTTAAGTGATGTTATGGCCAATGCGCCCACCGGTTGTATCTGGTTGACAGTGCAAACCCATCAGAATATTGTCAATGTGGCCGTTTTGCATGAGATGGCGGCGATTGTGCTAACCGGGGGGCAGAGCCCCGACCAGGAGACCATCGATCGCGCTAATGAAGAGGGAATACCACTGCTGATGTGGCCGCATTCGGCATATGACCTCGCCGGCCAGGCTTATGCCGCCGGACTGGTGCATCCGTAAGGATTAACTTTGTTTTCAGGACCACTGCACCTGTGGTAAATGTGCCCTAAAGCATGACATGGCCAAATTTATTTGGCCGAGATAGCAATGCCCACAGGCGAAACAGCATAAGATCGTTTCGGCTGCAGGCATTTCAAAGGTAAACGGTAATGCCGGTTTTATATGCCTCCATTAATTTCTTTTGATCCCCGGAGAATACTGCAGGGATGAGCCAGACTCCAGCGGCATCCCTTTTTGGAGTTTGGCGAGATCGCTCTGGATTGTTTCAATCTCACTTTCGATCACTGCCAGAGCGCTTTGATGTTGGGTTATCTTTTTTTCCTTAATGACCTGCCGTGATTTCAGTTGTTTTAGCTGGTCTTGCAACTTGCTGATTTTTTCTCCTCGCAGCGTGTCATTGATCCGGTCCATTAAGTGACTGTGCTTACCTTCAGGATCGGTGATAAAATACCAGGTTTTGGTTTGAAAGCTGTACCAGGCCTCTCCGGAAACATGTCTGCCTTTTAATCGAACACCCGCTTTCCAAACCCTAAATCCGCCTTCTTCCTTTGGAACGCCATGGATGCGTGCCTGCCGGCGGCGGCCATCCTCACATTGAACCATTTGTTTTTCCATAGTTGTTCTCCAGCAAATTTTTACCCAAAGCCAATTTTGTATACGCTTTTTTCAGCGCTTTACATTAAGCGTGATTGGTATTTGAGTTTGCTTCGATGAGTTGTTTAACCAGCTGTCGAAAAATAAATTTGCAGCGACTCATTAATTTTCATGCAGGATTCAGGAAAAAAACGTTTGAACACGGCAACGTTTTTTTAACAGCCATTATATGCCAGAATTATCGGAAAAAGGCAATAGTCCGCTCTTTGCGGAAAACATTTTTTAAATGAGCAGGGTGCCGCATACCAGATATACAGCACCCTGCTGATCTCTATGATCAGGCGATCGGTTCTGTTTCCTGAGGTGCTTTACTGCTGCCACCATTCTTCAGATCGCCCATGGCCTTGGTCAGCTCCATCAATACGCCCAATCCCTGTCGGGCCTCTTTGCTGGAAAGAGCCCCCAGCATACCGAAAGGTCCCACCGGTTTGGCATTTTCCAGATTCACTTTGGACGGCAATGCGGCCATTTTTCCCAAAAAGGCCTGGGCCTGCGGATTGCTGAGACTTTGAGCCAGCCCCAGCAGCGCCACCAGGCCATCTCCGATCTGTTCGACATCCTCGGGACTGTAGGCGGCGGCAACTTTGGCACGTACATCCAGGGTGGATTGGATAATACGCAAGACGCCTTTCTGTTCGAGATCATCCAGGTAGTTGATCAATTGCGGTACGGATGATTTGAGCAGGGGCTCAATGGTGAGCACAAAGTCCACCACGTTTTCCATCTGCTCCAGGGCGAATTGCATGTGCTTTACGCTGCGTAAAAAGCGTTTCCCCAGGGCTAAAAGGTCCTCCAGCTGAAATCCGGATTCCACATCTTCCAGCTCCCGGATCAGCAGCCGAAATGCCTGACCGCTCAGGGGAATTAAATCTTCTCTGAGTTCATTGAGACCTGTAGCCGATGCGGATACCGGCGCCAGCTGAGCCTCGATGCGATCGAGTCGCTCAAGAATTTGTTCTTCGGTTGTCATGGCGGCCTCCTTATGCTTGGGTCATGACGTGGCGCATTTTACCGGCCATTGTCATTTGTTGTTCCAGTGGCAATTCCACACCCTTGAGCATCATATTCCAATATACCCATTTGAACATCATTTTGCCCCAGTAATTCATATAGCTGTCGCCCAGTAGGCTGAAGGGCCCAAGGCCCGGGAAGGGAAATTTGCCGGGCAGGGGTTCATATTCATAATTAAAATCAATCAAAAATGCTTTTTCATGTCCCGAGCAGATAAAGCAAGTGGCATGACCGTCAAAGGTACCGTGCGGTTCCTGACCATCGATTTCGCGCAGCAAATTTTCCACCACTGTTTCGGATTCATAGTGGGCCACCGCGCCTGCTTTGGAAGCTGGAACGTTGGTGGCATCACCGACAACAAAAATATGGTCGGCATTTTTAGCTTTGAGCGTGAAGTGGTCGGTGTCGACAAATCGCAACGGATCTTCAAGACCGGTGCCTTCCAGAAATTTGGCACCAAAATTGGGCGGAATCGCAACCAGCAAATCGTAGTCCACTTTTTCGCCCTTGTGCGATTCAATTGTTTTCTCATCGGCATTGACCTGGGCAATGTCGAAGTTCGGGGTGACTTTAATATTTTTTTGAATGGCAATGTCGCCCAGGATGCTGGAGGCAATCGGTTTGGAAAATGCGCCGGCCATGGGGGTGACCAGTTCAACTTCCACGTCACCGCGGGCGCCTTTGGTTTCAAAAAACCAGTCGGCCATAAAAACAAATTCTATGGGGGCCACCGGGCACTTGTATGGCAATTCAGCGATATTGAGCACCACGCGTCCTTTATCGAAATATTTCATCTTTTCGTACAGGGCCATGGCGCCGTCCAACGTGTAAAAATCATGAACGTTTTTGCGCCAGTCATCCATCATGCCCTCGACTTCTTCAGGCTCAATCCCACAGCCAGTAGCGATCACAAGCCAATCATAGTCGTATGACCCCTTTTTTGCCTTGACTTCGCGTTTATCCGTATCGAGTCCGACAACCTCGTCCAGTACAAAATCAACGCCATCGGGGATAAACTCCCGTTTGGGTTTTTTGCAATCTGCTTCGGAATAGACACCGAATGGAATAAACAGCCAGCCTGGCTGGTAGTGGTGGACTTCATCATTGTCGATGATGGTAATTTGCCACTCCTTGGTGCTTAACTTCCTGCGCAATTGGCTGGCCACCATCGTTCCGCCGGCTCCTGATCCTAAAATGACAATTTTTTTCATGGCATCCTCCTGTTTAATTTATCTGTTGGCTTTAAATTAGATAAAATCGAGTTCCTTTCAGATTTGTGATAATCCATAATAGGGTCCAGCAGGGTCCGGGAACAATTTTACGATTTTCCGGGCAGGCCGCAGACTTTTGACTTCGAATGCTTAATCTTCATCCGGATAATTTCCGTTCATCAGATCGGATATCTTCGTAGAGTCCAATTTCTCATAAAGGACCTCGGTGGCATCGCGCCAGGCCAGGCGCACTTGGCAATCGTCGGACATAGGGCATTTTTCGGGGAAGCTGACGCATTCTACCAGATCGGACTGCCCCTCAAACAACCGCACGATCTGTCCCAGGGAAATATTTTCCGGTTTTTCAGCCAGCAAATGTCCCCCCTTGGGTCCCCGCACGCTGGTTACCAGATTGGCCTTTTTCAATGGTCGAATGAGCTGTTCGAGGTATTTGACCGAAATATCCTGGCGCT
>CAZJHF010000050.1:0-14314 GCA_964545505.1 uncultured Desulfobacterales bacterium
ATGGTTTTTTTGCGCCAGACACCGCCGGTGCCGTTAAAGTTCATAAACAGCCCGCTCCAGGCCCGGGAGGCCTGTTCCACTCCAAAATGGCCGTCAATCCCGATGGATTGCGCGCGGGTCAGCAAAGAATAATCACTGTTGATATGGCCCCAGCGGGTTTGCAGCATACCGATCCGGGGATCCTGAAAATAGGGTACCGACTCTTTCAGAAAATCCGGAGCGGGTATAAAATCAGCATCAAAAACCGCAACCAGCGACCCTTTGGCGGTCTTAAGCCCCTCTCTGAGGGCACCGGCTTTAAATCCACTGCGGTCGGTTCGATGAATATAAGCGATATCAACGCCGGCGGTCTTCATCTTTGCGACCATGGCCCGGGCGATTTTTACGGTATCATCGGTTGAGTCATCGAGTACCTGCACCTCCAGCAAATGCCTTGGCCAATCGATACTGCAAACCGATTCTATCAGCCGCTCAACCACATAGCGCTCGTTGTAAATAGGGAGCTGGATTGTAACTTGGGGCCAGTCTTTGGGCAGTATATTCCGATAAAAAGCATCTTTAATGTCCTGGTGTTTTCGGGTCGCTTGCGGGCAATTCCGATAGTACATCAGCATGAGAAACCAGCAATTCATGCCATAGGTCATGAGCGCCGCCAGGGCAAACAGATAAATGCCCAGCCAAAGATATTGAACGAGATCCATTTTCAATCAGACTAATTTAGGTTGGGGGGCCGTCCCGGCCTGCTGAGCCGCAATTAAATAAGGAATTTTACGCGTGGTTAATTGTTCATCAGAGTGACCAAAACCGTTTCCTTTACGCTTTTTGTCTATGCGATTGGCGGGTAAAAATCAATGAAAAACTCCACATATTGATTATAACAGGGTGGTGGGGTCATGCACCCAAGCAGGCGCTTATTTTTTACGGGCCACAATGAAAATCAGACCCTTTTGGTCCTTATAAAATTCTATAGTAAATCCAATTTGTTGCATGTAGTCCTGGGTCCACTCCGGGGAAATAATCAATTTTCGATACGCGCTTTTGTGCAATCTCCATTGACCTTTCTTTTTCGCATACACGATATCATGCACCCGGACGCTGCTTCTTTCATATTCCAGAAAACAGGTGAAAATAGTTGTATCATCGCTGCGGACCGGAATGAAGCGATCCAGCCCCTCAAGCGCCTGAGACAGATTGCGAAACGATAAAATCATCCGGCCACCGAGCACCAGGGTGGCATATGCGCGCTGCAGCAGTGTTTCAACCGTGTCAAGGGTCTCCAGATGGGTCAGTGTATCCCCCATGCACACGACCAGCTCGATGTTACCGCGCACATAGTTGCTGAAATTTAACATATCATCACAAATTGTTGCGATCGGCAGATGGGGGGCGTTGTCCTTCAATTCGCCCAATAGCCGGGCACTCAGATCCATTGCAACCACCCGAAACCCGAATTCAGCCAGCGGGATCGATTGGAACCCACAACCGGCCCCCAGATCAAATGCGCGGCCGGTGTCCATCGGTTGAATGTCGTGCGCCTCAAAAAAGTTGCGATTTTGCTCTAAATTGTGTTCAACACCGCCGCAAATCCAGGCATAGTAAGGTGCGAGATGATTTTCATAATGTTCGCGAACGCTAACCATGGTTGAAGACCTCGACATTCTGAGTGCATTAAAACGAAATAAACCTCCAAAAGAAGCGGATTTCGTTCATTTTGGAGGTTTATCCTTATACAATGAGCATTTCTAATTTCAGGTGTTTATGAATCTACATCTGTTTGTTTACCCTTCGCCGCCGTATTTAAAGGACAGATTCACCAGCGCACGGAAAGCGGTAACATTACCGTTTTCAACTTTCATATCCAATTTCTCAATTTCCGCGACCCTTAGATCTCTTAGGGATTTGCCAGCAGTTTCAACTGCGTTTTTAGCGGCCTCTTCCCAGGATGTTGGACTTGTTCCTACCAGTCTGATGACTTTGTACACACTGTCAGCCATTTTTTTCTCCTTTCTTGCAACTTTGAGCGCAATCTCGATGGATCATTTTTAGTGCCGGTCGACCGGTTACACCAAAACAGTCGCTCCGGCACACCGATATTTTAGCCCTTACAATTTTGCGGGCATAAAAAAGCCTCCAGACGAGCGAAGAACGCCGATGGAGGCTTTAAACGCGTAATTTGGTACAAACGTTTAACATCAGCTCCTCCTTTTCTAAACCAAGGACAGGGTTAATGGGATCCGGCAAACCTGAATGAAAGGCTGGCGGTTAAAGAAGGAAAGCACGCTGTGCAATGGGCGGACCCGCATCAAACAAATCGGGTCCTGAGTTGCTAAAACCGACTACAATTAAAGGTCTGATGGTAGTGTCTATATGAAAAGTAACCTAAACAATGCGGGGACTAAAGTCAAGCGGGAAAAATGGGCGGTTATGAAGCCCTGATCTGCTGCAAATCAGGGCTTCAAATTGCTTGCAGGCCAGGTTGTCTCAGCGCCAATCCTTGTAAGACGTCTTCAGTTGTTGAAATCGATCGGCGCCGATGATTTCTCTGACGCGGATGACAAATCCCAGGCGCTCGTCGGCCAGATCGGTGCGGGCTTTTTCAAGGCGCTTGAATTGTTTGCGGACCTCGGCGTCATCAACAGGCTCTTTGCCCAGGAGTGTATCGAGCTCGAACTGTTCCCGTTTTACCGCACTTTTTAAATCAATGAGCCTGCGATGGCTGTCTTCATAGAGCCCATCCAGCTGCCCGACCTCTTTTTGGGTCAGATTGAGGTTCTGAACGACTTTCTTATTGTACCACCACTTACCGGAAGGCACGTCCTGCGCGGTGACAGCCCCGGGCAGGCTTATGAGTAGGATCAGCAGAGCAGCAATCAAGACCTTTTTTAACATCTTGCGGGTCCTTTCCTTGTTAATGCAGAGATTCGAGGGGCTTCATCGGGGGCCGGAATGAGGAATTCTAAAAATTCTTCATACGGGTTCAAGTCGGTTTCACCCACAATTTCCAGGTAGACCGGCGGCAACGCATTTTCTACCAGCCCATCTATCTCCGTCATCAGTCTTTCTGCTTCTATCATATTTTGGGCCAAATTACCAACACTACCGGGCTGCTGACTTTGAATTAAGACGGTTGCCCATACGACGATAATGGCGGCGGCAACGGCTGCAGCGCTAACGGCGTATTTCCAGTTAAATATAGGCGATCGAACCCTTTTTTCAACGAGGGTCACCCGCCGTTGCGGTTCAGGTGCATAGCGCCTGGCCAGTTGCCCCAAACGCGTCAGTTCCTGCGCGAAACGCTCCTTTTGTAAACGACAATGCGAACATTCGCTCAAATGCTGCTTCAAGCGCTGGGACAGATCGGTTTCATCAATGACTGCCTGTAAAATGTCGTTTTCGCCCAGATGCGAAGTCATTGCGTTATGATTGCTCACGCTAAGTCCTCCTGAAGAAATTGTCGTAATCCTTTTTCCTTTTTAAATTTTGCCAAAGCCCGATACAGGTGGGTTTTTACGGTGCTTTCGCTCTTCTTCAATATTTGGGCAATATCAGCGATATTTAAATCGTCCATAAATCGCAGCATAAATACTTCGCGTTCCATTCTCGATAGTTGTTTGGCGATGCGACCCACCTGCCGCCAGAAATCTACTTTTAATACCTGCTCCAGTGCTTCGGGATTATCGCGCTGATCATCTGCTTCCGGTTGAATCTCGGGACCTTCATCGGATGATTTAAAAATGGATCGGACTCGTTTTTTGCGAAGGTAGTCGTTTACTCTGTTTACGGCAATCGTATACAGCCAGCTGCGAAATCGCTGTGGCTCCCGCAGCCGGGAAATGCTGCGGAAAGCACGAACAAATACGTCCTGGGTCAGATCTTCAGCATCCATTTGACTGTGTATGCGATAGTATATCATGCGATATATGTCTCCCTGATAGCGATCAATCAGTTGATCAAATGCCAGGCGGTTACCGTCTCTGGCATTTTCTACCAGTTGTGTCAGCTGCAGGTCAGCGTTTTGAGAGCCGGACGCACTATGTCTTGATGGATTCATTTTTCAGTATCTGCCAGGTTAGCCGCCTAAAAGAAAAATGCTTCAAAAATGCGCCTGCATCATAATGGCTCCAGATACAATTGTCCACAATTGTTATGCGCGCTGTTTGCAAAGACGTCAAAAAAGAGCAAATGGTTTACAATGAGGCCGACACCGGTGGTGCCACATTCAGGTCGCCAGACGTTTTTGGGCCTAAAAAGCAGTTGATATTCTGCTTGCATAACGTCGGATTCCTTTGTATGAATGCACTTTTATCGGAAAATAAAAGGGGATATGGCCTTTAGTGGACTATAAAATATCCAGCAGCAATCAACTGCAGCCAAGTAAGTTCGATATCGGTGAGGTGGCGTCATTTATTGCCCGGACCCAGCGATCCGATGGTGAGATACCGTGGGCTGTAGGTCAAAAATCAGACCCCTGGGATCACATCGAATCCGTCATGGGGCTGAGCGTGGGCGGGTATTATGAGGAGGCCCGGCGAGCGTTTCGGTGGCTGGCCGAGCGGCAACTGGAAGACGGCAGCTGGTACACGGCCTACCGCAACGGGGTCCCTGAAGATAAAACCAGAGACGCCAATTTGTCTTCCTATATAGCGGTGGGCCTATTTCACCATTTTCTGATAACCAAAGACTTTGCCCTGCTCGAGCAACTGTGGCCCACGATTTTTAGGGCCATCCAATTTGCCCTGAGCCTGCAAACCCCCAATGGAGAGATTTACTGGGCCATAAGCCCCAAAGGCAACATCGATCCTATGGCCCTTTTAACGGGGTCCAGCTCCATTTACATGAGCATCAAATGCGCCCTGGCGCTTGCAAAAATACTGGGCCTTTCAATGCCATCATGGGAACGCGCCTGTATCAAGCTGGCAGACGCCGTTAAAAACAAACCGTATCTGTTCAATATGACCAAATCGCGTTTTTCGATGGATTGGTTTTATCCGATTCTGGCGGGTATCATCACCGGCACGGACGCGCAACAGCGAATCGACAGGTACTGGAAAAAATTTGTTGTAGAAGACCGTGGCGTTCGTTGCGTATCGGATAAGCCCTGGGTAACCATTGCCGAAACCGCTGAGCTGACGCTGGCTTTAGCCGGCATGGGCAACCTGGAACTGGCCAGAATTGTCTTTAACTGGATCAGCGATCGGCGCTACGAGGACGGATCTTACTGGTGCGGGTTTACCTGCCCGGATCTGGTCACCTGGCCGGAGGATAAAATCACCTGGACCAATGCGGTGACGTTAGTAGCCGCAGATGCGATCTATAATCTAACGCCTGCAAGCGTGCTGTTCAGTCATCAATTCTGGGCGGCCTCCGAGCTTTCGCCGTTTGTCGAATCCTAAAAAGTTTATACTTCTTTCTTTTTGACATGATCCATTTCATCTATTTCACCACAGACCCGCCCGCCTCGCCTTGCTCGCATGGCGGGCGTGGGTGCACAGAGACCACAGAGTTTTATTTTTTATTATTTGGGCCCCCTTACCTAACAACCTAAAATAAATTCTCTGCGAGCGCTGTGTGTTCTGTGGTGGATCTTATAAAAAGGTTAAGATCCTTGCGGAAAGATCACCGCCCATACATAGTCAAAAAAGCGGTCTTGAAGTTCCAAAAATTTTACGCCGCGCATTTCTTGCAACCGCATTTTGCCGCCCTTGGCAAATCCGCCACCGTTATCAAGCCCTGGTTTGTGGAAGTATTCGGATCACCGGTTTCTATCGGTGATCATGTTACGATTTTTGCGACGTCTGACCACAGGGTGCGCCTGTCTGTTTGGTCGGACCAACAGGTGAGCGGGCAAATTCAAATTGGTGATTTCGGCATTATTTGTCCGGGTGTTAGAATCAGTTCGGCTTCAAAAATACATATCGGTGACAACTGCATGCTGGCCAGCGGTGTTTACCTGACCGATTCAGACTGGCATGATATTTATAACCGGATTGCTTTTGGTAAAACGGCCCCCATACGCATAGCGGATAATGTCTGGATTGGAGACAGTGTCATTGTCTGCAAAGGCGTCTCCATCGGTGAAAATACGATCATCGGCGCCGGGTCTGTGGTCGTGAATCCTATTCCGTCCGATTGCATCGCAGCCGGAAATCCCGCCACAGTTGTCAAACGCCTTGATCCGCAAAAATCTTTTACGACCCGCGAGCAATGGTTTTCAAAAACCACCGACCTGTATGCCGAAATCGATCAATTAGACAGGGATTTGTTGCGCGACAATACATGGCGGCATTGGTTGCAGTATCTGTTGTTTCCCTCCAACAAGGACTAAAAATATAGGTGTCAGGTGTCAGTGTTCAGGTGTCAGCGAACAGATGATAGAGGGCAGAAAAGTATCTTAATCTTTAATAGGTTAGCATCTGTCTTCTGTCATCTGACGTCTGACCTCTGAAACCTGAACCGCCGCCGGTGGAACTTTTGAGCCTGACACCTGAACACTGACACCTTTTTTAAGCTTTGCGCCTCCGATCTACCAGACAAAATCCCCAAAAAAACAGGCCCCCCGCTAATGCAATCAGACTACTGATCATGAACAGGGTATTGGAACCGCTGAGTTCATACAGGTAGCCATTGAAAAAGAAGCCCACCATCAAACCCAGACCATAGCTGACGGCATTGTTAACCGCCTGCCCCAGGGTCTTGGCTTTGTCGGGCGTGAGGCGATCAATATAAAGGATGCTGGCAATGTGAAAGGTGCCATAGGTAATGGCATGCAAAACCTGGGAAACTAAGATGACTGCCGTCGATTGGGCTCCAAAAAGAATAATCCACCTCAGGGCAGCGACCAAAAAAGAAAAGATCAGGACAGACTCCAGCGAAAAGCGCCGAAATATTTGATCGGATCGGATCATCACGAGGATCTCTGCTGCCGAGGCCAATGCCCATGTTAATCCGATAAAGGTACTCCCGTACCCCTGATTCTCAAGGTGAATTGAAAAAAATCCGTAATAAGCACCATGGCTGACCAGCATTAAAAACGCACAAAACAAAAACACCAGGACTCGGCCGTTAAGCAGATTTTTGGCTCCCCCGGACAGGCGCTTCCTTTTTAGCGGACGCATGGCAGGGATTTGAGTCGAAATCAGAGCGAACATCGATGATCCGGCCAGAATAAGAACAACAATAATCTCTACCGAATACAGGTCGATGACCTTACCCAGAACGAGCACAACAACGATAAAGCTGATCGATCCCCAGACGCGCAGATGGCCATAACTTTTTTTTTCTTTTCCCAGGATGTCCATGGTAAATGCCTCCAGAAAGGAGATGATGGGGGCATAAAACATCCCATAAAGAAGGGTAATGGCCAGCATGGGACCAAATTCAACCGTAAAAAGATATTGCATCCAGATCAGAGCGCTGCAGAAGCTGCATAGAATATAGATGGAGCGACGGGCACTCAGGCGATCAGCCAGAATACCCCATATGAGGGGAAAAACCACCATTGCGACCGAACGGGCAGCAGATAATATTCCGATGTTCAGGCCGCTGAAGCCCAGCTGGTAACAGTACAGGTTAAAAAATGGCAAATACATCCCCAGTACGCCAAAATACAAAAAATACTGGGAACCGATAACAAGTCTATCTGTTGGCTTGTTTTCGGTGACCATAGCCGGTTCATACGGCATTTATGCTAAAAGGGCAATGCCCTTGTCCGTGGTCGACTTTTATTGTCCGGACGGTCGCACCCGCCCGATGAAAGGCTGAAATTACAGGCAAAGATGCTTTGCGTGCAGCATTGGGGTGGGAGCACAAAGAACAGCTGCGGGGCCCGCTGAGGCCAGACCCCGAACATGCGTTAATCGATTTTTACGGTGACC
The DNA here is from genome assembly GCA_964545505.1 of uncultured Desulfobacterales bacterium. GTDB lineage: Bacteria > Desulfobacterota > Desulfobacteria > Desulfobacterales > JAHEIW01 > JAHEIW01. The sequence goes on from CAZJHF010000050.1 coordinate 7,875, forward strand.
TGTTTCGCTTTTTCTTTCGTGGGCCTTGGGACCACGATCTTTAATACGCCGTTTTTAAAGGATGCTTTAACCTGCTCTGGCTTGATGGACTCTTGCAGCGTAAAAGAGCGCTGGAATTTACCGAAAGTGCGTTCTTTGCGATAGTATTGTTCGTCTTTGACTTGCGGATCAAGAAGCCGTTCGCCTTTGAGGGTTAATACATTATCCTTAACTTCAACCGAGACATCCTCTTTTTCAACGCCGGCCAATTCCACTTTAAGGATATAACCTTCGGCTGCTTGATAAATATCGACCGGTGGCCGCCAGTCGTAAAGACTGCCGTCATCGTCCAGCTCACGCGAGCTGTCAAAGGATTCGCTAAAAATTCGATTAATACGATCTTGCAGGGCGGCCACGTCCCGGAACGGATCCCATCTTACGATTGGCATGATTTAACCTCCTATTATTAACCCTTTACTTCGCCGAAACTTAATCATACATGGTTTCTTGTCAAGCTTTACAAAGCATGTAATCAGTGTTATTTTGTCGTGATTTCTATCAACTAAACCAAACGATCTGTTTAGCATCTAGGAGCCGGCGATGGAATATATCAAAATTAGAATTGCCGAAGATTTTGGGCCTTTGGGTTCTGACCTTGAAAAAACAATTGAAGACATGTTTCGATCGATGAGTCCGGCGTTCACACTTGCCGAGCGTTCCTGGAAACCGCCGATGGACATGAATGAAACGCCGGAAGAAATTGTTATCGTTGCAGAGGTTGCCGGGGTCGAAAAAGATGATCTGGAAGTCGAAATTAGCAGTAAGGCCGTCCGGATAAAGGGAAACCGAATTGCCAGGCATTGCACCGACGAAACCACCTACCGGCTGGCAGAAATTCAATACGGCCGTTTTGAAAGAATTCTCTATTTGCCTGCGCCCATCGACCCGGAAGTCGTGTCTGCCGGTTATTCCAATGGCATGCTCGAGATTCGACTGGCAAAAGTGCCCATCGAAAAAACCCATACAATACCCATTTCAGATGGATAATATTTAGCCGGCAGATTTTCGCCAGTTATCAAATACCGAATTGAAGTCAAATTAAGCAAGAATCAGACGACCCTTCCTGGAGGAGAACATGACGGATCAACCTGATCAAAAACCAATGCTGGATATTAATTCCGAAAAAATTCCCGAATTGCTTCCAATCCTGCCGTTATTTGACGCAGCCCTGTTTCCCAAAATGGTATTGCCACTGGTGGTCATGCAGGGTGAATCGGTGCGCCTGATTGATGAGGCCATGGCGCAAAATCGGATCATCGGGCTGGTGGTATCAAAGAAGCCCGTAGAGGGAAACAAGCCAGACCGCAGCGAGCTGGCGTCGATCGGGACCAGCGCCCTTATTTTGAAAATGGCCAAGACCCAGGATAATCGAATCCAGCTTCTGGTACAGGGCCTCCATCGGTTTAAAATAAAATCCTGGGAAAACAGCAGACCCTATTTGCGCGCGCGAATCCAGGTGCTGGAAGAAGATGAGACCAAAGGCAAGGAAACCGAAGCGCTCATGTCCAACCTTATCGGCCAGTTTAATCGTATCGTGGAGCTTTCCCCGGGACTGCCTCCTGAGATCGGCCAGATGGCCAAATCGATTCCTGAGCCCGGCACGCTGGCGGATATGGTTGCCTCAACCATTAATGCCACCCCCCTGGAAAAGCAAAAAGTTCTTGAGATTCAAAATGTAAAAGAACGGCTTAAGGAAGTAACCCGACTGGTGAATCATCAGCTGAGCGTCCTTGAACTGGGCAATAAGATTCAGAGCCAGGTCAAAGGAGACATGGATAAGAGCCAGAAGGAATACTACCTCAGGCAACAGCTCAAAGCCATTAAAGAGGAACTGGGCGAACAAGATGAGACGCAGGTTGAAATTGAAGAGTACCGGGCTAAAATCGAAGAAAAAAATCTTCCGTCCGAAGCCCGCAAAGAAGCCGAGCGCGAACTGGACCGTCTGGCCAGAATGCATCCGTCTTCTGCCGAATACACCGTTGCGTCAACCTATCTGGACTGGATAACGGCTTTGCCATGGCACGACAGCACCCCGGATAACGTTGATATCAAAAAGGCCCAAAAGATCCTGGATGAAGATCATTATGGCCTGGAAAAGCCCAAAAAGCGCATTATTGAATATCTGGCGGTGCGTAAACTAAAGCCCGAATCAAAAGGGCCTATTTTATGTTTCGCAGGCCCCCCGGGCACCGGAAAAACATCGCTGGGGCTATCGATTGCAAGGGCGCTGGGCCGTAAGTTCCATCGTATTTCCCTGGGCGGTGTCAGGGACGAAGCCGAAATACGCGGACATCGGCGGACCTATGTGGGTGCGCTTCCAGGCAGGATTATTCAGGGATTGCGACGGGCCGAATCCAACAATCCGGTTTTCATGCTTGATGAAATCGATAAGGTCGGCAGCGATTTTCGCGGAGACCCGTCTTCAGCTCTTCTGGAAGTGCTCGATCCCGAACAAAACTTTTCGTTTTCCGATCATTATCTGGACGTTCCCTTCGATCTTTCCAAGGTGATGTTCATTACAACCGCCAATATTTTAGATACCATACCGCCGGCTTTGCGGGATCGTATGGAAGTTTTGATGCTGCATGGGTACACCCTGGATGAAAAGCTCAAAATTGCCAAACGCTTCCTCATTCCGCGCCAGCGGGATGAACATGGCTTAAATGCCAAGCAGATTAAATTTAGCCAGGGCGCGCTAAAACAAATCATCGCCGGCTACACCCGTGAAGCCGGACTTCGCAATCTGGAACGCGAAATCGCCAATGTTTGCCGTGGTGTGGCCAGCAAGATTGCCACCGGCAAGGCCAAAACGGTGACCATCAACCTCGACGATATTCACGGTTACCTCGGGCCGATCCGGTTTACCTCTGAGACCAAGTCCAGGGTGTCGACACCGGGTGTGGTCACCGGTCTGGCGTGGACACCGACCGGCGGTGAGCTTTTATTCATTGAAGCCACCGCGATGAAAGGGAAAAAAGGATTGACCCTCACCGGGCAGCTGGGTGATGTGATGAAAGAATCGGCAACGGCGGCCCTGAGTTTTATCCGTTCAAATGCCAAAAGTTTAGATATCGATGAAGATTTTTTTGACACGCATGATTTACATATCCATGTGCCGGCCGGCGCCATACCCAAAGACGGCCCCTCGGCCGGCGTAACCATGCTGACCGCCTTGACCTCGTTGCTGACCGGGAAGACCATCAACAAGGATCTGGCCATGACCGGTGAGATTACCCTTAGGGGGCAGGTGCTGCCGATAGGTGGTATCAAGGAAAAAGTTCTGGCCGCTCACCGGGCCGGCATCAAGGAGATTATCCTGCCGGAGTGGAATCAAAAAGATCTTGAAGATGTCCCGCCAAAGGTCAAAAAGGAAATCCGTTTTCATTTTGTTGATAAAATGAAAGACGTCCTGGAACTGGCCCTTAATGGCAAAAAGCGGCCAACCCGAAAAAGGCGGTCCCCAAAGCGCAAACGGTAATACGGGACGGGTAGAATAGGTAAAAGCCTGTTGATCTGAATGTGTTTATGCAACCTCTATATCTGGCTGGTCATTCCGGTGAAAGAATCGATGGTTATGTGCGGAATCCACCGTCTACGCATCCGCTTGAAAAAATTGTGTTTACTTCTGGTGTGCACCTGCTTTGTTTTTTGGGCATTCGGATGCGTGAGCAGCACCTCTACTTCTCAACCACCGCCGTCCAGCAAGCCCGGCCATCCGAAACCCTATAAAGTCCTCGGCAAGTGGTATCAGCCATTGCCCCATTCCGAAGGTTACCGCCAGCGCGGCCTGGCCTCCTGGTACGGTCGCGATTTTCACGGCAAAAAAACATCCAACGGTGAGATTTACAATATGTATGCGATGACCGCCGCGCACAAAACCTTGCCGCTGGGCACTTACGTGCAAGTCCATAACCTGGAAAATAACCGCAGCACTGTGGTCCGAATCAACGATCGAGGCCCATTTGTGCGCGGCAGAATAATTGATTTATCCTACTCGGCTGCCAAGGAAATCGGAATTGTGGGTCCGGGAACGGCCCGGGTTGAAGTGGTTGCCCTGGGCAAACGGACAACCCCTGCCGGCAAGACGGCATCGACCTACACGGCGGGCGATTATACCACCGGCAATTTTACCTTTCAGGTCGGTGCCTTTTTGAGTCGCGAAAATGCTGAAAAGCAACGGCGTCAGCTTGCACAGCGCTATAAAAATGCGCATATAGCGGTTTATGACCGTGGCGATCAAATTTTTTATCGGGTCAGAGTCGGACGATTTACAACCCTAGAAGAGGCCGTCGAACAGGAAAAAATACTCATACAGGATGGATTCACCGATCCCATTCTGGTTGCCGAATAACCTGTTCACCAATAGTTGTTTCCAAATTCTACCCATTATTTTTAGTACAGACCCGCCTGCCATGCGAGGCCCAAGCGGGCATGGTGGCGGTCGTGGGTACTCAGTGCGCACAGAGAATTTGTTTCAGTTCTAAATTAAGCAAAGGTAAATAATATGAATAAGGCTCTGTGGTGAACCTTTCAAAATGGTTAAGATCCTTTGTTTAGGAGTTCATTATTTTGCTAAAAAAAGTCGTTTTTGTCGATCGGGATGGAACGATCAATCAGGACTCTGCTGATTATATTAAAAATTGGTCGGAATTCAGTTTTTTGCCGCGCAGTATCGAAGCGCTGCGCAATCTGACCGCAGCCGGTTTTACAATCATTGTGATCACCAACCAATCGGCTATTCCACGCAAACTGATTTCCCCGGCGGAACTTGATAGTATTCATTTGAACCTGAAAGCGGCTGTCAAATCCGGGGGCGGGAAAATAAGCGATATTTTCTTTTGTCCGCATATGCCTGAAGACGGTTGCGATTGCCGTAAACCCCTGCCCGGCTTAATCATCCAGGCTAAAAAAAAATATCAGATTGAGCTGACAGACAGCGTAATGGTCGGTGACAGCCCAAAGGACATCGCGTGCGCCCGCAACGCGGGCTGCGGTCATTCAATCCTGGTGAAGACCGGAAACTATCAAGAAGCCGCATCGCGACTGACGGCTGCGAATCTGGCTGCCGATTATCTGGCCTCAGACCTATATGATGCGGCTGAATGGATCATGGGTCGATAGCCGGAAACGACGTTGCGGTTATCCTGTGGAAAGTCCCCGGGCCGTGTCGATTGAACGGTGATTTACCTTGCATTTTGACGGGCTCTAATCTATATAGAAAAATTCGTCAGCAGCTACCTGCGAATTCACTAAGAATTTTAACTCATATTTTCAATACATTGCAGTTGTACCGGCAAAAAAACATCCGTTTCGATGAATGCATTCTCTGGAATACGTAAGCTCGTCCCTAATCCACGGATCAAAGCGACAGCAGTGAACCTATGGAATCGATAATTGCCTCCGGTGCGCTTTCTCCATGGGAACCTGGCATTTTTAGCCTGGCGGTCTACGTCGTCCTTATTCTAATTTTCGTTGCATCTCAGTTAATTATTGCCGTCTGGCTCGGGGAAAAGAAAAAAACAGTTGAAAAATTGAGACCTTATGAAAGCGGCATCATCCCTACCGGAGAGGCCCGCCTGCACTATCCAGTCCCGTTTTATCTGGTGGCCATCTTTTTTCTGATATTTGACGTGGAAGGCGCTTTTATTTTTGCCTGGGCCATTGCGCATGGCAAACTCGGCTGGGCCGGCTGGCTGCAAATTTCATTTTTTATTGTCCTGTTGTTACTGGGCCTGTTTTACATTTGGCGAAAGGGGGGACTCGATTGGGGTCCGCTAACCCAAAAGGATTAAGCGACCGCTTGCTGAGCGGAACCGATGCCTTAATTAACTGGGCGCGCAAATACAGCCTGTGGCCCATGTTTTTCGGGCTCTCATGCTGTTTTGTCGAAAAAGCAACTGCTCTGACAGCTCGCTATGACCTGGCCCGTTTCGGCGCTGAAGTGTTGCGCCCCTCTCCCCGACAGGCCGACCTGCTTGTCGTCTCCGGTACGGTTTTTAAAAAAATAGCACCGGTTGTCCTGCGTTTGTACGAGCAGATGGCCGAACCCAAATGGGTGATTTCCATGGGCTCCTGTGCCAACTGCGGCGGTATGTACGATGTCTACAGTGTGGTTCAGGGAATCGATCAGATCCTTCCGGTGGATGTTTACATCCCCGGCTGCCCGCCGCGGCCGGAGGCCGTCCTGCAGGGCATTGTTGAGCTACAAAAAAAGATTGAAACCGAAAGTCCCACCCGTCCCATTTTCCATTTAAAAGGGGGAACCCAGGGAAGCGTCAAACCCATTCGGGTGGATGGCCAGACCAAATCCCGTGATCCGCGCGGGCCCGGTATGCAAGGTACGGCCATCAGGGGCACTTCGGTCGTTCCTGCTGATTTCCGGGGCAGCCGCACGGATCTGA
>CAZJHF010000051.1:0-10517 GCA_964545505.1 uncultured Desulfobacterales bacterium
AGCGTAACAGCTGGTGATTTAATAAAAAAATTAAAATTAAGGATTGCTTTTTTTTCTTATTCTGTTAGATATATGAGGTTACGCCGCCGAAAGGGCGGTAGAAAAAAATAGGCTAAGGGGGATTAATTTTTCATGACTGACGAAACCAACAAAGATGAAAACCAAAATGACCTACAAGCTGAGCCTACCGCTGATGGCGCAGGCGCACAGCCGGATGCCAGCGATCAACCGCAAGCTGATGCACCCGATACAGACGATTCATTGAAGGGATCATCCGAAGACAGCACAGCAGAACCGGTGGAAAGTATGGCAAGCGTGATGGACATGTATGAAGAAAGCTTCAAACGTTTTGCTGAAGGTGAAGTGGTCACCGGCCGGATTATTTCAATTGACAAGGATCATGTTCTGATCGATATCGGCTACAAGTCTGAAGGTCAGGTAAGGATTGACGAATTCCTGGATGAAAAAGGAGAAGTCACCGCCAAAATCGGTGATTCCATCGAAGTGATGGTTGAATGGTGGGACGATGAGGATGAGCGCGTCCTGCTGTCTAAGGATAAAGCAGCCAATATTAAGGTCTGGGAGGCGATCAAAATCTCCTACGATGAAGAAGGTACTGTTAAAGGGACGATTACCAACCGGGTCAAAGGCGGATTTTCGGTCGACATTGGCGTTCCGGCTTTTTTACCCGGATCTCAGGCGGATCTGCGACCCATTCGAAATCTGGATGAGATGGTCGGCAAAGAATTTGATTTTAAAATTCTAAAATACAATCGCAAGCGCAGTAATATCGTTCTTTCCCGTCGTGCCATTCTGGAAAAAGAATTGGAGAAAAAGCGTTCAGAAACCCTGGCGACGATTGCCGAGGGCAAGATTGTTGAAGGTGTCGTCAAAAATATCACCGAATACGGCGTGTTTGTGGATCTGGGCGGACTTGACGGCCTGCTTCACATTACCGATATCTCATGGGGTCGGGTAAAGCATCCCTCAGAGCTTTTTGCAATTGGTGACCCGATTACGGTGAAAATTCTCAATCTTGACCTGGAAAATGAGAGGGTCTCCCTGGGGATGAAACAACTCAATGAAGACCCATGGACCATCGCAGCCGAAAAATATGCAGTCGGTTCGCGCGTGACCGGCAAAGTTGTCAGTCTGACGGATTACGGTGCATTTGTCGAACTTGAGGAAGGCATTGAGGGCCTGATTCATGTTTCTGAAATGTCATGGACGCGCAAGGTCAGGCATCCGTCCAAGGTTGTTTCCGTCGCTGAAGCAGTGGAAGCGGTTGTGCTGGATATCAAGCCCGAAAGCCGCAGGATTTCCCTGGGCATGAAACAGGTTGTTCCCAATCCCTGGGATGTAATCAGTGAAAAATACCCGATCGGAACGACCATTGAGGGAAAAATTAAGAACATCACCGATTTCGGTCTCTTTATCGGTATTGATGAAGGCATTGACGGACTGGTACATATCTCTGATATATCCTGGACAAAAAGAATCAAACATCCTTCGGAGCTGTATCAGAAAGGGGATGTTCTACAGGCAATTGTGCTGGATATCGAAAAAGACAACGAACGCTTTTCGCTTGGCATTAAACAGTTGCTGGATGATCCATGGGCAAGCGTCGCCCAAAGGTACGAAGTCGGTAAGGAAATAACGGGAACCATCACAAACCTGACGGATTTTGGCATATTTGTCGAACTGGAAGAAGGCATTGAAGGGCTGGTTCATGTATCGGAAATCAGCAAAGAAAAGATTAAAACGCCTCTGGAAAAATTTAAAATTGGCGATGTGATCACCGCGCGGGTGATGAACATCAACAGCGTAGAAAGGCGCATCGGTCTGTCGATTAAACGCATGGAAATCGAAGACGAGCAAAATCTGCTCAGCGAATATGTCAACAAGATCGGACCGGCCACTTCCAGCTTTGGAGAAATTTTACGCGAGAATTTGCAGGAGAAGCTCAACGAAGACTAAGAAGCTATCTTTAAAATGCATCTAAACAACCTCTGCTCGTATGCGGGCAGAGGTTTTTTATTCAAAAATACTGACATCCCCCGCCCCCTTGCGGATAACCTCCGGGGCGTCATCGATCAAAGAGATGACGCTTGATGGCAAGCCCGGCGATATATCTCCATCGATTACCAAATCAATGCGGTTTCGAAAAACGTCATGGACCAAAGAGGCGTCGTTTACGATGCTGCCATCGGGCATCGTTGCGCTGGTGGTGATTATGGGATTACCCAGCCCCTTGACCAGTTCGAGGCATATTTTATGATCCGGCACGCGGATGCCGGCTGTTTTGCGCTTGGTCAGCATGATTTTGGGAACCAGTTTAGAACCTTCCAGTATGAAAGTGTACGGGCCCGGTAATAACCGCCTCATGGTCTTATATGCGTAATTGGATACCTTGGCATAATGGCTGATGTTTTTAAGGTCAGAGCAAATAAAACTGAAGGGTTTGTTTTTATTTCGGTGTTTCAGCAGGTAGATTCTTTCGATGGCTTTTTTGTTGAGGATGTCGCAGCCGATGCCGTAAATGGTGTCGGTCGGATAAACGACGATACCGCCTTTTGTCAAAATATCCACCGCTTTTTGTATGAGTCGAATCTGGGGATTCAGGGGATTTATTTTGATCAACATTTTTTTGCCATTATGTCTGTTTTTCTTTTACAGCCAAGAAGCGCACCCCAAAAAGTGCAAAAACATTCAGGAGATTGCTTTTATTATGCCACCGGGCCAATTGTCAAGGTACCAAATAAAAGGATTGCTAAAGCCGATGGGTTCTGCTATTCGGAAGCCTATCCGGTAGGTGCTATGAACAAAATATAACCACACAGAGCACCAAGGGCTCAGAGAATAACAATATCGGATTTGTTAAAGTCCTTCTTGATCTTTGTGCCCTTCGTGGTATATATCCTACCCCTTTTAAGTGCTGCGAAATTAATAACCATCATTATAACCATATTTTCAATTGAATCTAGCGGAGGAATCCCATGCCCAAAATACCGCCGGAAGAGGCTTATTCATTTGATGACGTTCTGCTTATTCCGAATTATTCTGATGTCTTACCGAAGGATGTCAATGTCAGCACGCGCTTGACGCGTAATATTAATCTGAACATTCCGCTTGTCAGCGCGGCCATGGACACTGTAACTGAAGCGAACACAGCCATCAGCATCGCTCGTGAAGGCGGTATGGGTTTTATTCACCGCAACATGAGCGTTGATAACCAGGCCATGGAAGTCGACAAGGTTAAGAAATCTGAAAGCGGCATGATTGTCGATCCGGTCACGATTAATCCCGAGCAGAAAGTGGGTGAAGTGCTCAAGTTGATGGAATCCTATCGCATTTCCGGGGTACCGGTGACCAGAGGTGACCAGCTGGTAGGGATCGTGACCAACAGGGATCTGCGCTTTGAGACCGATCTTGAAAAAAATGTATCTGACGTAATGACCAAGGATAATCTGGTAACCGTCCTGGAGGGTATTGGCCTGGAAGAATCCAAGAAACTGCTGCATCAGCATCGCATCGAAAAGCTGCTGGTCGTCGATTCCCGCGGGCGATTGACGGGTTTAATTACGATTAAAGACATTGAGAAATTAAAAAAATATCCCAATGCATGCAAGGATCGGATGGGTCGGCTGCGCGTCGGCGCTGCCGTGGGGGTAGGGCCGGACATGCAGGAGCGCACAGCAGCGGTTTTGGGCTTCGGTGCGGATGTCATTTTAATTGATACCTCGCATGGACACACTGAAAATGTACTTAATGCTGTCCAAATTCTTAAGGGCAATCATAAAGACATTGAGCTGATCGCCGGTAACGTGGGTACCGCCAAAGGCGCAGAAGATCTAATAAGTGCCGGCGTCGATGGGGTTAAAATTGGAATCGGTCCGGGTTCCATCTGCACAACTCGCATCGTGGCCGGAATTGGCGTGCCGCAATTTACGGCAATACAGAATTGCCGGGCCGTAGGTGCCAAAAGCGGTGTGCCCCTGATTGCAGACGGTGGCATCCGTTTTTCCGGTGATATTGCCAAAGCGATCGGTGCCGGTGCATATGCCATAATGATCGGAGGCCTTTTTGCCGGCACCGAGGAAACGCCCGGAGAACAGATTTTTTTTCAAGGGCGCAGCTATAAAGTCTATCGCGGCATGGGCTCCATCGAAGCCATGAAAAAAGGAAGCAAGGACCGCTACTATCAATCCGAAAAAGCGGAGGAGGACAAGCTGGTCCCGGAAGGCATTGTCGGCCGGGTTCCATACCGGGGGTCCCTTTCGGCAACCATTTTCCAACTGGTGGGCGGCCTTAAGGCCGGTATGGGCTATGTCGGTTGCCGCACGCTGGATGAGCTGCGTGAAAAAGCCCGTTTCGTGAAAGTCAGCGCTGCGGGAATGCGTGAAAGCCATGTCCACGATGTGATTATTACCAAGGAAGCGCCCAATTATTCATTAGAGTAAAACCGAATCAAAATGCTCGAATACCGTTGTGGGTTACCCTATTTTGAATCGCTTTACGCTCTTTTTTAGTGATTGGATTAAATCTTATTTTTATTTTTTGACAGGATCTACAGGATTATCAGGATTATTTTATCTTTCTCACTTACCGGATGGAAGTGCGAAAACCTAATCCGCCTGCGGCGGAAAATTAATTATTGTTTTAATGATCATTTAACCTGAAATAAAGTGTCCTGCCTTTTAACTTTCTAAAAGTTAAAGAGAACGCTCCCATTCGCCGAAGGCGATTGTGTGTTTTCAGTTTCTTCCGGAAACTGAAAATGTAAATCTAAAATCCTGTAAAATCCTGTAAATCCTGTCTAAAAATTTTTCATAGCCGTTTTGTATTTTTTCTAATTGATTACAGCCCACTGAATTTTGAATGAAAATAGAGCATCGAAAAAAGATTTCAACTATGATATAACCATTGACGTCTTGCCCATTCACCCTCACAAATGTTTGATCTATAGTTAGCTTGGGTTTTTCAATCCTTATTCAATTTTGAGACGAGATATTCATGACTGAAACTTTACCTGATTTTGTTCATTTGCATGTTCATACCCAGTACAGTCTTTTGGACGGTGCCATCCGCATCGATGACCTCTTGCAGCGTGTGGCCGAATTTGACATGAACGCGGTCAGCGTTACCGATCACGGGACCATGTTTGGCGCGGTCGAATTTTTTCAAAAGGCCAGCGCAGCCGGCATTAAGCCCATTATTGGCTGTGAGATTTATGTGGCCCCCCGAACGCGCTATGATAAGACCCCGCTGGACAGCAAAGACCTTTCGCATTTAATTTTGCTGGCCAAAGATGAAGAAGGGTATCGCAATCTGTGCCAGCTGGCGACCACCGCACAGCTAGACGGGTTTTATTACAGACCGCGCATTGACAAGCAGATACTTAAAGAATGCAGCCGGGGTCTGATCGGGTTGACCGCCTGCCTGCATGGTGAGATTCCACGTCGAATCAAGCAGGGAAATATCAATCGGGCCGAAGAAGCGGCGCGCGAATACAGCTCCATTTTCGGGGAAAACAATTTTTTTCTGGAAGTGCAAAACAACGGAATCGCAGAACAGGAACAGGTCAATGAGGCCCTGCTGGACATCAGCCAACGCTTATCGATTCCGCTGGTAGCCAGCAATGATTGTCATTATCTGGACAAAACAGACGTCAGAGCCCATGATGTCCTGTTGTGTATTCAAACCGGCAAAACCGTAGAGGATAGCGAACGTTTCAAGTTCCGGACCGATCAGCTTTATTTTAAATCGAAAGCTGAAATGTACGCCGCTTTTAAAGACTATCCCGGGGCACTCAGCAATACGGTGGATATTGCTGAACGCTGCAACATCAGCTTTGATTTCAAGACCTATCATTTCCCCCGGTTTGCCGATCCATCCGGTCTGGATACGGACATGCTCTTCGCCCAAAAGGTCCAGCAGGGATTTGAACTGCGGATGCAGCGCCTCAAAGACAAAAATCCCCAGATTGATGAAGGTCTGTATCAGGAGCGCCTGAGCTACGAGATGTCGGTCATACAGGATATGGGCTTTTCGGGCTATTTCTTGATCGTGGCTGATTTTATTCGTTACGCCAAAGAAAACCATATCCCCGTCGGTCCCGGGCGAGGTTCGGCAGCCGGCAGCCTGGTGGCCTATAGCCTGGGTATCACCGACCTGGACCCGATTGTCCACGGGCTTATTTTTGAACGCTTTCTAAATCCGGCTCGCAAAAGCATGCCTGATATTGATGTCGATTTTTGCATCGACGGTCGGGAGGATGTCTATAAATATGTCGTCGATAAATATGGGGGCGGAGACTACGTTGCTCAGATCATTACGTTTGGGAAACTGAAAACCCGGGCCGTCATACGGGATGTTGGCAGAGCCCTAAATATCCCATTGGCCGAGGTGGATGCTATCGCCAAAATGGTGCCTGATATTCTAAATATTAGTCTGGACGAGGCCCTGGAAAGGGAACCGCGTTTGTCAGAGCTGGCGCGCCAAAAACCTGAAATCGAGGAACTTATCAATATTTGCCGGGTGCTTGAAGGCTTACCGCGGCACGCGTCGACCCATGCGGCCGGTGTGGTAATTGCCGATCAGCCCCTTGTCAATTACATGCCGCTTTACCGCGGCAAAAAAGGTGAAGTGGTGACCCAGTACGATATGAAGATCGTTGAGAAGATCGGACTGGTAAAGTTTGATTTTTTGGGCCTGCGGAACCTGACCGTGATTGCCAATACCGTTGACCTGATAGCCGCCCACGGTCTCACCCCGCCTGATTTAGATAATATCGAATTGACCGATGCCGACACCTATCGCCTGCTGTCATCCGGAGACACCACCGGGGTGTTTCAACTTGAGAGCTCGGGCATGAAGGATTTGCTGGTGCGACTCAAACCGGGAACTTTTGATGATGTGATAGCGCTCGTGGCGCTCTATCGCCCGGGACCGATGGAAAGCGGCATGATAGATGACTATGTGGCCCGCAAACATGGCCGCAAGAAGGTAGAGTATTTGTTACCGCAGTTGGAGCCGATATTAAAGGAAACCTATGGTGTGATTGTTTATCAGGAACAGGTCATGAAAATTGCCAGTGATCTGGCCAGTTATTCCATGGCAGAAGCCGATGACCTGCGCAAGGCAATGGGAAAGAAAATCCCGGCCATTATGGCCGAGCACCGTGAGCGATTTGTGAGCGGCGGCGCTCAAAATGAAATCCCCGCCGAGCAGGCCGCGCCGATTTTCAGTTTGATGGAAAAATTCGGCGGGTATGGTTTCAATAAATCCCACAGTGCTGCCTATGCGTTGATTGCCTATCAAACGGCCTACCTCAAGGCGCATTACCCGGTGGAATTCATGGCTTCACTGCTGACGAGTGAAATGCATTCCACCGATGGCGTGGTCAAATATATCGTCGAGTGCCGCAATCATGGTATTGCGGTCCTGCCGCCGGACATCAATTACAGCCAGACAGCCTTTACGGTTGATGGCGACAAAATTCGATTTGGCCTGGTTGCCGTTAAGAATGTGGGAGAAGCTGCAATCGAAGCGATCGTCGAATCCCGTGAAGATGGCGACTTCAATTCGCTATTTGATTTTTGTGAACGGGTGGATCTAAAAAAAGTAAACAAGCGCGTCATCGAATCACTCATTAAATGCGGCGCCTTTGATTCCACCGGGGCCAGACGTTCTCAAATGATGGCCGCTCTGGAAGATGCTCTGGATTACGGTCAGCGGGTGCAAAAGGAACGGTTGGACCCACAGATCGGTCTGTTTGACGGCGCCGTCAATCCACAGGTGATCAATGCACCGGCCCTGCCAGACATCGAGGAATGGTCTGAAAATCAGAGGCTGGCATTTGAAAAAGAATCACTCGGGTTTTACGTCAGCGGGCATCCCTTGAAACGCTATTCGGATTTGCTTGACAAATTTACCAATGCGAATGCGATTTCGATTAAAGAACTAAAAAACGGCAATGCCGTTCGAATTGGCGGACTGGTTCGCAGCACCAAGATTATCAAGACGAAAAGAGGTGATTTGATGGCATTTGTGACCATTGAAGACCTGCATGGTGCGGTCGAAGCCACCGTTTTCTCTCGCGTATATGCCAGCGTTAGTGATCTGCTGGTTGAAGATAAAACCATTTTTATCCAGGGACAGATTCAAAAGGACGAGCAGTCCGTAAAAATACTGGCTGAAAAAGTGGTCGCCATCGAAAAAGCGGAGGAGACCTGGACAGCCAGCATTCATTTCAAAATTGAAATTTCCCGCACCAATCGCGAGGCACTCGTCAGCCTTCATGAGACATTGAAAAAATATACGGGTAACTGCCAGGCGTATCTGCATTTGCGCAGCGCAGATAATTCCGATGCGATTATTGCATTGCCCAGTACGATGAGGCTCAAGGCCGGCGGCGCTTTGATGCGGGACGTAAATGAATTGTTGGGATACAAGGCGGTTGAAACCCTGTGCATGGCGGCCAAAACAGAACCCAGGCCAAATAACTACCGCTCACAGCGGTTTCATAACGGCCGGTAATATCTCATCGGTTATGGGCCGAATTGATTTATTATGCTCACATGTTACAGGTTAAGCGCGTTGCCGGCCGAAGCGTCTCGTGAAACGGGATTAGCCCCTTTGCCGATAAAAAACCTGGTATTTGCCTTTCTTGAACGGGCTCAACTGGCCAACCTGAGTACACGATTTTATCCAACAGGGTCCACACATTTACGATTCGAAGATAAGGGATATGATGAACGATAAAAGTCTTAACGTATATCCGATTTTGTTGGCAGGCGGAACAGGCACCCGGTTGTGGCCCATTTCACGGGAACTGTATCCCAAACAACTGGTGAAATTTGTTGGTGAAGACTCCTTGCTCCAGAGCACCATCAAACGCTTGACGCCGGTGCTCGACACGGCCTGTGTCAAGGTCGTATGCGGCGAGCAGCATTACCATGAAACAGCCAAACACCTTGAAAATCTTGGCCTCACGGCGGACGACAAGCTAATTTGTGAGCCCTGCGGCCGCAACACAGCTCCGGCAATTTTGCTGGCCGCACTTCATATTCTACGATCGGAAAAAGATGCAATTCTATGTGTCTTCCCGGCCGACCACGTCATTGAAGATCTGCATGCATTCCATGACAGCCTTAAAGCGGCCATTGCACTGGCTGACGACGGATTTATCGTTACCTTCGGTATTCAGCCGCATTATCCCGAAACCGGGTACGGTTATGTCGAAGGTGGTAAAAAAGTGTCTCAAGGCGCTTTGACGCTTAAGCGCTTTATTGAAAAGCCTGATTTGGCCACCGCTCAAAAATACATTAAGGCCGGAAATTTTTTCTGGAACAGTGGAATGTTTGCCTTCAAAGCGTCGGTCATTCTGGCCGAATTTGAAGCCCACCAGCCCGATCTGCTTGGCAAAATGCAGGATCTTTTCGGAGATGATCTAACCATCAGCAAAAAAGACTACGATCGATTGGACAATATTTCCATTGATTATGCCATTATGGAAAAAACCACCAGAGGCGTGGTGCTGCCCTCTGATTTTGGCTGGAGTGACATTGGTTCCTGGAAATCGCTGTATGATTTTCTGGAAAAAGATGCCGATAACAATGTTATCGACGGTGACGTCATCGTGCAAGCCACCAGTGACAGCCTGATTCTGGGTCACGATCGTCTGATCGCTGCCAATCACCTGCAGGACATGGTCGTGGTGGAAACGGCAGATTCGGTCTTTGTTTCCGACCTTGAGAACAGCCGGGATGTGAAATCCTTTGTGACCATATTAAAGAGCCACGGGCGCCCTGAGTTTCAGAGACATCGCAGCGTCAATCAGCCCTGGGGCATATTCAAACTGCTCGAGCACCAGGACAATTATACAGCCGCCGTGTTGACCGTTTATCGCGGTGCTTCACTCGAACTCAAGCCGCAGACCCATGGGACCTATCATATTCTGGTTGTCGAAGGCCAGGCAAAGATAAGCGAAGGCTCAAAAGAAAAAGATCTTCGTACTGGAGAAACCTATACCTGCCGTGCATCAGCAAGCGTCAATATTGAAAATGTCGCTGAATCCGATCTTCATCTGATTCAGGTCGAACTTGGATTGGTGTCGGACGATTAATGCAGGGGCCGGTATTTTTTGCTTTTTTCTGACTACAAAAGTACGCCCAGAAAAGCAAACACCGCAATTAAGACAAAAAATATCCACTGAAACAATTTGAATACACCGCCCGGTATACCAGACTTTGCCGCAAGCACAACCTGCCAGATGGCAAAGATGGTATAGTTGAGTGCGATGAAGATGGCTACGGCAGTGGCTCCGGCGCCCGCCCAAAATCCTGAACCAATGATGAGCAATGCGGCTGCAGACAGGATCAAATAGGTTGAAACGTAATGGAAAACGCAGTGCATTACTTTTTGGGGAACTGGATCAAATGATGCTTGCAGCATCGGCTTAAGAAACTGTTTGCTGCCAACCATGAAATGGCCCAGCACCGTGGCTATCGCAAACA
>CAZJHF010000051.1:10617-14036 GCA_964545505.1 uncultured Desulfobacterales bacterium
TACATATCCATTGATCACCTTTTGCATGGGGATGGGATTATGGCCGGGAAAATAGGTCTCATATTTTTCGACGGCATCTTCTACCAGTCCGGATGAAACCACATTAATTCTGTGTTTATTTTTGAGTTCAAGGGCGGCAGCCCTGACAAAACTGTGAATGGCGCCGTTTACCATGGCAGCACTGGTGGTCATCACAACTGGATGATCCGCCAAAATCCCGGTTGTCAGCGTAAACGACCCTCCTGGATTCAAGAAATCCTGCCCGATTCGCACAAGGTTTACCTGCCCCATTAACTTGCTTTTCAACCCGATGTAAAAATCCTCTTCTGTCAGTGATTCAAAAGGTGCCCATTTGGCTTCACCGGCAATGCATACAATGGCATCGATTTTCCCCGTGGTATCAAACATGGATCCAATAGACTTTGAATCGGCGATATCCACGCTGACATCACCCGAATTTCGCCCGGCAATAACAATCTCATTTTTTTTTGCGAAATGGGCACTCACTTTCTTGCCAATAGTACCGTTGCCACCAATAATTAAAACCTTCATTTTTACTCCCTTCATCTTTATCGATTAAGCGTATACGCTTCATTGGCCTCCCGGTAAAGAAGATTTTCCTGTCCAATATACCGGGGGGAGAAGTGGAAAATGGTAAACTGCCGGGCGCTGCATCTGGCTGCCAGTTCGCCTGCCTGCCGGGCGGTCAAGTGATGTTTTTGAGCAGCCAGATCCTGTTGCGCATCCAAAAAGGCTGCTTCGATAAAAAGCTGATCCGAGTCCTTCGCCAGCGCAATAATTTTTTCTGTATTGTCCCTATTGTAGGCGACATCGGCAATGTAACTGATTTTTTGACCCGGGGAGATCATGGCAATTTGATCGGTCAGTTCGCCCAGTTGAAAAATCTCTGTCCGGCCGGAACTGGACTTAATTTCAAACGACGATGTGGGCTCACTGTTTGCATACAGGGCCTGCTTAAATCGATTCAGCCATGGGCCAGTTTGTAGCCCCAGCGCTGCAAGAGCGTCTTTGTTAATATTGATATGAAAGTGTTCTTTGATGGCCAGCCCCAGGCAGGGAATGCCGTGATCTAAAATGGCAGCGGAAATTGTAAAAGTCGGTGTTTCAACCAGTACGTCTTTGAACGGCTGCTTTCCGGCCGTATCGTTCGGGGTAAATCCATCGTGGCATGCATATACTCTGGTCATCAGGCCATCATGATGGATTTCCGTTAGATACAGGGCCAAGCGATATTGATAATTTTCAACCAGATTCCATGAATAGGCTGCTAATTTGCCTTCCACATTTTTAAAAAAATGTCGGGGTCCATACAGGTGCAGATTTTTGGCACGGCCCAAGGCCAGGCGCAGGATACGGTCAAAGCCGATAAAATGATCCATGTGTGTGTGGGTGACAAAGGCATGGCTGATTTTTAGAATGTCGCGGGATGCCAGGGCCTGGTTGTCGCCCAGATCAAATAGAATGGCCTGATTTTCAAACAGAAATGGAATGAAGAGGCCGGGGTCTTCAAATGGTCCATTGATGAGTCGGGGATGAAAACGGGGACGCATTATGCGGGCAGAAATTTTTTAATTTGCTGATGAATATTTAAATAAATGTCTTCGTCAGATCCGTAAATGTCAACCACATCTTTATGATTTAGAAGCTTTTCGATGATAAAAGCGGTCAGAAAGAGGCTGACGACATGTGGCTGGGGAACCAAGTTGCGGATTGGAGCCACCTGATAGTCGATTTCAAAATCATCGGCACGGCCCAATTTTTCCAGGGCAATCTTGATTTGCTCCTCCAGGGCATTTTTGTTGGTGGTCTCCACCAGACTGTCATCAATAAGTTTCATAGCAATCGCATTAGACAGGGGATCAATACAATCATTGATGGAATTTATGGCAAGCCTGCGCGTACGCTCTTTTTGGGATTCGATTTTAGAGAGAATATTGGCTTCACGCGTACTGGGCCGGAATATTTTTGCCATGCTATCACCTTCAGTTTGGAGTCTCTGTAAGCGTCTGTTAAGTGAAAATATAATGGGTAACGCCTGTGTTTGCAAGCAAAATATTACATGGATATCTGTCTAAAGTTTTTGGTAAAACTGTCCGATATCATTCCTAATGATACCTTTTTCACGTAGAAACCGTGTACATCCGTTTTTAAATATATCGACTCAGGAGTGAATCGGCATAATAGCGATGGGATCCAGCACCTCATTAACCCGTGATGTGAAACCGAAAAACGGGCCTTCATCATTTTCAAGCGGTCATTCAGATATCGAGTTTAAGCGGTTGGCCGAACATCTCGTTCAAACCGCCTGTTTGACCCATAAGCAAATTGAATACGCCCGGCGCATTCAATCCAAACTCGAGCAATCTCGCCCTTTGCTGCAGGTTGTCAAAGAGTTAAACTATATCAGCGAAGAGCAAATTGCGGATGCGCTTCGAAAACATCCCGTTTCTATCCGCATTGGTGAGTTGCTGGTTGAACTGGGTCACATCAGCGCTTCAGATTTGAATTTGGCCCTTGCCATCCAGGCTGAAGAAAAATCCAGACGAAAACTCGGTGAAATCCTTATTGAATGCCAGTTCATTCAGGAGCAAGCACTGGTGGAAGGGCTTTCTTTGCAGCTGGGCGTACCGTTTGTCCAGCCGGAATGGGGGACCATCGAGCACAAATTGTTCGCGCGTGTGCCCCTGAAATGGTACGAAAGTCATCATCTGCTGCCGATCGGTGCCAAAGGGGGATCGGTTACGGTTGCTTTTGAGGATCCACTCGATCAGGAAGAATTGCAGGCTGCGCGTCAGATATTTGGCGACCAGCTGGTTGCAGCCATTGCCTGCAAAAGCGCTATCCTGGAAGTTATCCAGAAGGCTCAGCGTGCTGAAATGAAAAAGCAGATTTCGGCCCTGGATGAGCAGTTTATCGTTAAGTTGGTGGATGATATTATCCTGGCAGCCTTTCAAAGTGACGCCAGCGATATCCACCTTGAGCCCGCAAAAGGTCATCTGCGTGTACGTTTTCGTCAGGATGGGGTCTTAACCCATTTTGACGATTTTCCACCTGCAACTGCCCCGGCTGTGGCCAGCCGCATTAAGGTTCTTTGCGAGGTCGATATTACCGAAAAACGCCGTCATCAGGGTGGCCGCTTTTTCTTTGACGACCCTGGCGGACAGCTGGATGTGCGGGCTTCTTTTTACGTGACAGTGCACGGCGAGAAAGTTGTGCTGCGGCTCTTAAACCGCCATGGCCAGCTGCTTAAAATTGACGATCTTGGGTTATCCGCGCGTATCCTGAAGCGGTTTGTTGAAGACGCGCTGGACCTACCAAGCGGGGTTCTTTTATTTACCGGACCAACGGGCTCGGGTAAAACGACAACGGTGTACAGTTGTTTGCAGCATATCACCAAT
>CAZJHF010000052.1:0-6283 GCA_964545505.1 uncultured Desulfobacterales bacterium
CTACACGGCAGATGTCGTTCCGCTATAGTATACTATGCGGGACGGCATCTAACACCGTAGATGCGGTAAGATCGGCAATCCCGGAGGGCTCCAAATTTTCAAAAATTAAGATTGACCTAATTCCTTTATAATAAGATAACACGGTCCCTTTTGGAAATTTGAAGCACTCAATTTAGATTATTTTTGTAAGGAGGATATATATATGATGACTGACGAGTGGGTAGAACAGTTAACCTGCGCCATACAATGCACCCATTGCGACAAACGAATCGGCGCCGATGACCAGCGTATTTTATCGGTATATGATCATCAGGCGATTTGTATGGATTGTAAAAGCATAGAAGAGCAAAGACCGGACTACGAGGAAGTATCCAAACAGATGATCGGGCAGTGTTTAATCGAAACCGAGATGAAATGGGGAGACCCGCAGGGATATTGTTATCACCACTTTTACCCGTTTAAATGTTAAAAGTTCCACATCACCGGATCATCATCCAGAAAATCGGTAACACCGCGACCAATTTCATCCATATCAACCATTTCCTGTTCCGTAAGGGTTATCTTGCCTGCCACTGAGTTTCTTGCGGCCTGATCGGCGTTGCGGGCGCCGTCAAAACGACGCAGGGGCTCCGTTTGTCTGCACTGTTTCCAACAGATCAGGTCATTGATAAATTTTAGGCTGTGACTGGAAAACAGTTCTCCTCACGCTGGGCGCTAAAAAAGCGCTGCCGCAGTCCAATACCGTTATACCGCTTGTCAAATTAATGTTTCGAAAAAAAGGATGGCGGTATAAGTGTTGTAGCAAAAAAGCGTTCCGTAATCGGAACGTTTTTTTGACAACGACTATAAGATCAGAATTTGTCGTTATTATCAGTTTGCTAAAGTTACATATGATATGCTGAACATGGCGTTCTGCTCTCAGTGGCATCGAAAATCCTTCTGCTGCGAAGAAAACACAGGGTTTACCGGATGGAAAAGTTCATCATAAGGGCAAGACGAGTTCGTTTGATGTTCGTGTTCATTATGGTCAGTATTTCGTTCATTCTTGCCTGCCAAAATGATTCCGTAAGTAACAACCCGCCTAAAGTGACGGATGGTATCCTTGATCTGAAAAATTGGGATTTGAAGAAAAAGGGTCCGATTGATCTTACTGGCGAGTGGGAATTTTATTGGAACAGGCACCTGACCCCTGAAGACTTTTCAAAGCCAAACCCACCGGAGAAATCAGAATTCTATAGAGTGCCAGGCAGTTGGAATCGGTATCGAACAGAAAGCAAACCGCTTTCAGGAGCCGGATACGCCACCTATCGAATAATAGTTCTGATGCACGACCAAAAAGGAAGCTTTGCTTTTAACTTGCTGGATATCGGTACCGCATACATTGCTTATGTTAATGGAGAAAGGATAAGTTCTGCGGGAGTTGCTGGAAAAACCGTCGAAACAACAGTTCCTTCTTTTTCTAAGGAAGTATCGGTTTTCATTTCTAAATCAGATATAGTCGAAATTGTTTTACAGGTGTCAAATTTCCATCACCGGCTGGGTGGACCGTGGGAAGTCATTCAGTTAGGCAGAGAAAACCAAATACGAAAAATCCGGGAAAGAAGCCTTGCTTTTGATCTCTTTTTGTGCGGAAGCATCTTTATCATATGTCTTTATCATTTCTGTCTGTATTTTCTAAGAAAAGACGATAGATCCCTGCTTTATTTTGGTATCTTCTGTCTTTTAATTGTTTTAAGGCTTCTCTCCACAGGTGAAAGATATCTTGTACATCTTTTCCCGGTCCTAAACTGGGAGTTCGTCGTTAAGATTGAATATCTTACTTTTTATCTTGCAGTACCCTTTTTTGGCATGTTCCTGCATTCCCTTTTCAAGCGGGAATTTTCGAAGTGGATTCTCCGAATAACTCAAGTTTTGGCAATCATATTTTCCTGTATTGTCATTTTAACACCGGCTAGAATTTACTCTCATACAGTCCAACCGTACCAAATCATTACGGTCATGAGTTGTATTTATGGAATTTATGTCCTCGTTCTTGCATTGATCCGCAACAGGGAAGGGGCATTTCTTTTTTCTCTTGGTTTTATCGTTCTCGTTTTCACGGTTGTAAACGATATACTGTATAGCAGAATGATAACGCAAACGGGTTATCTTGCTCCTCTGGGACTATTAATCTTCATTTTTTTCCAGGCTTTTCTTCTTTCCCTCCGTTTTTCGATTGTTTTCAAAACAATTGGAAAACAAAGTCAGGAATTGAAAGCAACTAATAAAGCTTATCGGCAAGAAATCAATACGCGCAAACAGACGGAGAATGCGCTGAATGAAGCTTACAGCATTATTAATAGAAGTCCAGCGGTTGCATTCCTGTGGCAAAATGCGAAGGGATGGCCGGTTGAATTTGTATCGGATAATGTGGCAGATTTATTTGGTTATAGTGCAGAAGAATTTATTGCCGGCCGAGTCGCCTATGCACAGACAGTTCATCCTGATGACCTGAAAAGAGTGGCCAACGAGGTGACAACTTTCAGTAGCGAGAATGATAGAACCGTTTTTGTACACGAACCCTATCGAATTATTTCCAAACAAGGAAACATAAAATGGCTTGATGATAGAACTTACATCAGAAGAAACCCTCAAGGCATTATTACCCATTTTGAGGGTATTGTTATCGACATTACAGATAACGTGCAAGCTGCTGAGATATTAAGGGAGAGCGACGAAAAGCTCGTAAGATATAAAAAGATGGAATCCCTCGGGATCCTGGCCGGTGGCGTCGCCCACGACTTGAATAACGTCCTATCAGGAATTGTCAGTTATCCAGATTTACTGTTGCTGAAATTGCCTGAGGATAGCCCCATTAGAGAATCTCTCGAGACGATAAAGGCATCGGGTCGCCGGGCGGCTGCTATTGTTCAGGACTTGCTTACCATTGCGAGAGGCGTAGCGACCACAAAAGAGCCATTAAATTTAAATGACCTAATCAGTGCCTATTTGAATTCTCCTGAGTTTCTAAAGCTCAATAAATTTCATTCCGTCGTTACCATCAAGACCGACCTTTCCAAGGATTTACTTAACATACTGGGTTCACAGGTTCATATCAGAAAGGTGGTGATGAACCTGGTATCAAATGCCGCGGAGGCGATCAAGGGTAGCGGCACTATCACCCTATCGACTGTGAACCGGTATGTCGATGCGCCCCTAAAGGGGTATGATAATATAAACGTCGGTGAGTATGCGGTTCTATCGGTATCAGACGATGGGTCGGGAATATCGTCAGATGACCGTGAGAGGATATTTGAACCGTTCTATACAAAGAAGGTCATGGGAAGGAGTGGCACTGGTTTGGGGCTTGCGGTCGTCTGGAATGTCATGCAAGATCACAAAGGGTATATAGATGTTACCAGTGACGAAAATGGCACGACGTTTGAGTTATTCTTACCCATAACAAGAGAGGAAATATCGAGCACGTATCTGCCCAGGCCGTTCAATGATTTGAAAGGAAAAGGGGAAACCATATTGGTTGTTGATGATACGGAAAGCCAACGCGATATTACGTGTAAAATGCTGGAAACTTTCGGATATAAAACTAAAGCTGTTTGCAGCGGTGAACTTGCGCTTGAATATCTGAAAGAGAATCGTGTGGATTTGATATTGCTTGATATGATTATGGACCCAGGCATAAATGGCCGTGAGACTTACGAGAAGATAATAAAGATTCATCCGAAGCAAAAGGCTATTATTGTTAGTGGATTTGCTGAAACAGATGATGTGAAGGAAACCCAAAAGTTAGGTGCAGGCCAATTTCTTAAAAAACCGTTAACAATAGAGAAAATAGGATTGGCTGTTAAAGAAGAAATCGAAAAATAGGAATTGAGGTCTTTATATCTTCTAATTGAGAATGATATTTTTTTTGAATTTAAATTGTTAGATCTACGTTTATAATACATAACAGCTGAATCTAGCGCTAATGACAATAAGATCGAATATCAGTGGCTAAAAATTCCACATCACCGGATCGTCATCCAGAAAATCGGTAACACCGCGACCAATTTCATCGATATCAACCATTTCCTGTTCCGTCAGGGTTATCTTGCCTGCCACTGCGTTTCCTGCAGCCTGATCGGCGTTGCGGGCGCCGGCAATGGCGCAGGTTCCTGAATGTGAAATAACCCAGCCCAAGGCCAATTGGCCCAGCGTGACCTCTTTTTGCC
Source organism: uncultured Desulfobacterales bacterium (assembly GCA_964545505.1). Lineage (GTDB taxonomy): Bacteria > Desulfobacterota > Desulfobacteria > Desulfobacterales > JAHEIW01 > JAHEIW01. The sequence goes on from CAZJHF010000052.1 coordinate 4,209, forward strand.
GTGCAATGGGTTCCAGCCGCGAGAGCGCTTGCTGCACCCGGTCATACATTTCCGGTTGAAACAGCTTATTCTTGGCCCGCACATCTCCCTTCTCAAAGCGGTGATCCGGACCGAACTTACCCGTCAAAAATCCCTGGGCCATGGGTGAGTAAGCCAGAATCGTGATCTTGTTTTCAACACAATACGGCATCAGATCTTTTTCCACATGACGCCAGAAAAGTGAATACGGTGGTTGGAGACTGTCAATCTGTCCGTATCGCTGCGCTTCCTGCAGCTGGTGGCGTGAAAAGTTCGACACGCCGATCGATCGGATTTTTCCCTGTTCTTTGAGCATGTTTAAAGCGTCCATTGTTTCTGCAATCGGCACCGCTTCAAAGCCGAATGAATCCGAAGGCCAGTGGATTTGATACAGGTCGATGTAATCTGTTTGCAGGTTTTTGAGGGATCGTTCGCAGGCTTGCAGAACCTGATCATATTTGAGGTGATTGGCAAATACCTTGGTGGCATAAATGACATTGTCGCGGATATCGGATAGCGCTGCTGCCAGGACCTGCTCAGAATGCCCTTTGCCGTATGCTTCGGCCGTATCAAACGTGGTAATACCGGCTTTATAGGCGGCCCGAACCGCAGCAATCGTCTGTTTATCGTCGATTCCTACCCACATTTCCTTGCCGGCCTGCCATAGTCCCATGCTGATCGATGAAATCTGTATAGCCGATTTGCCCAGCTGGCGGAGTTTCATGATTTCCTCCCTGCTCCTGATTACACAGTCATCCGTTTAGGTGCTTTAAGTGATGTTAACCATTTAAGGAAGAAAAACAAGAATCGCCAACAGCAATCACCTAGATTGGTTGCTCTTTTTCAATCGGCGACTTATGATATTAATTGCGCAGTTCGAATCAAAACGGGAGAACACCAATGGCACCAGAGGCAAATGTTGATTTTTATGAGATCGACCTGCTGCTCAGTAAAGGAGAAAAAACCGTCAGGGATGCGATACGGGCATTTGTCGTTCAGGAATGCATGCCGGTTATCGCCGGGCATTTTGATAAAGGCACCTTTCCGATGCAGCTGATTGCCCGATTGGCCGATTTAGGCCTTTTTGGTGTTCACGTGGATGGGTACGGCTGCAGCCAGAGCAGTCATATTGTTTACGGGCTTATCTGTCAGGAATTGAGCCGCTGTGATAGCGGCCTGCGGGCCCTATTTTCCGTTCAAAATTCCCTGGTGATGTTTCCCATTTATCGATTCGGCTCTGAGAAACAGTGTAAAAAATGGTTGCCCGAGATGGCCCGGGGTAATGTCATCGGGTGTTGTGGCCTGTCTGAACCGGGATTTGGCTCAAACCCCGGCGGGATGGAAACGCGGGCTCAAAAAAGTAATAGCGGTTATGTCCTCAACGGCCAAAAAATGTGGATTACAAATGGTACGATTGCGAAGGTGGCCATTATCTGGGCAAAATGTGATGATGACATCCGAGGTTTTTTGGTGGAAACCGACAACCCCGGGTTTCACGCAACGCCGATTCGACGTAAATTTTCATATCGAACATCACCGACTGCTCTGATCGAATTGAAGGACTGCAGCATTGATGCGGATCACATGCTGCCGGGTGCCAAAGGTCTTAAATCCATTTTCGAATGTCTCAATTTTGCCCGCTACGGCGTTGCCTGCGGTGCCGTTGGGTCTGCTGTTGCGTGCTATCAGGCTGCCAGAGCCTTTGCGCTTAAGCGACAGGTATTTGATCGAGCAATTGCCGGCTTTCAGCTGGTTCAAAATCGCCTGGTCCGCATGCTGGTGGAGATTACCAAGGCCCAGCTGATCAATTATCATCTGGGGCGACTGCTGGATGCCCACCAGGCCCGCCCGGCCCAAATATCACTGGCAAAAATGAACAATGTGAAAGAAGCGATTAAGATTGCCCGCATTGCGCGTGACATTCTCGGTGCGCGCGGTATCCTGGCCGATCACGAGGTCATCCGACATTTATGTGACCTTGAGGCCATCAGTGCCCTGGAAGGAACAGACAGTATGCATACGCTGGTGTTGGGGCAGGAGATTACCGGGATCTCAGC
>CAZJHF010000052.1:6383-13963 GCA_964545505.1 uncultured Desulfobacterales bacterium
GAAGTCAGACAGCACTTCAATTGCTAATTTTCAATATCTGCTTTTCTGCCATCTGACCGATGTGCCCTGACACCTGACACCTGAACACTGAAACCCATTTTCATCACATTACTATATAAAACTTTGAGTAATTGGAAATCCCAGCAAAGGAGTTCTTTGATGAAGAAAGCCATGGGTCCCCAGACGTTGTTGTATCCCATGCCGGCGGTGCTGGTGGGTGCGCAGGTAAAGGGAAAACCGAATTTTATGACCGCTGCCTGGTGCGGTATTGCGGCGTCAACGCCTCCGGCAGTTTCGGTAGCCGTGCGGCCGGCCCGCTATACGCTTGCTGGCATGACGGCCAACAACACATTTTCCATCAATGTACCCTCCGCAGATCTGGTTGAAAAAGTTGACTATTGCGGCATTTATTCCGGTCACAAAGTGGATAAATCGCAGATATTTCAGGTCGGTTACGGTAAGCTCAAGACCGCCCCGTTGGTTCAAGAATGCCCCATAAACTTAGAATGCAAGGTGATCCACGCATTGGATTTGAGCAGCCACATCCTGTTTGTCGGTGAAATTGTTGAAACCTATGTCAATGCAGACTGTCTAACTGAGGACAAGGTGGATCCAGCCAAAATTGACCCACTGATATTCACCACTGTTGCCCGGCAATACCAGAGACTGGGGGCGATTGTGGGGCGTGCCTGGGAGGTCGGCAAAAAGGACAAGTCTGCTGACCCAGCTGAGTAGGGATTGGCAGAACTCAGTCCTTAATAGGCTGCTTCTGGTCGCTGGTTACTGGCATTAAGAAAATAGGCGTCAGGTTTCTGGTGTTAGTATTTAATCGGTTTCAGGTGTCAGCAATAAAACGAGGGAGGGACGTAAAGCAGAAGTCAGATAAGGTGTTTCGTGCTCCACGGTTGGCTTCTGTCTTCTGACCGCTGTCTTCTGACACCTGAACACTGAAACCGAATTCTTTAGAACCCGACATATCTAAACAGACTGAATAATGCTCGTGAGAGGAAACAACCAGGAATGTACCTGGCGCGCAAAATAATCGACGGTGTGCCCCATTTTTTCATCCGCGAATCATACTGGGACGTTAATCATTACCTGAGTCGCGAGCTTTTTGATCTGGGAACCAGCCCGGGTGAGCACATTATCTATCCGGGGGGAAACGCTTTTTATATTGATCCGGATATAGAAGATCATTTAGAGACACATGGCGTAAATCTGCAGAGGGATGACCTCGAGGATATATTCTGGCCGTTTTTAAAGCCGCGCATTCAACACGCACTGGAGCATTTTCGCCACAGAGGCAGGCGGTCGCCGCAGAAACAGGCGCCTCCCGCTACCGCCAAAACCGACCGGCCGGTGCATAATTTCGACAAATGCCGGCTGCATTACCTAAAATTTGGCCGCATGGAGCAGGGTTATTCATGGCTGATGCCCGAAAAGGTGTTCGACATTCTACGCCATAAATCCAGGGATGAGCTTGAGCAGCAGTTCATGCAAATGGAATGGCAGTTAAATCCCCGGGAATATAAAGCCTATGCCTATGTCATATTTGATCTCAATCGGTTCTTCAGTCAATCGTTTGCCGCCAGTAAACCCCAATTTTTAAGTCAAACTGATATCGATGCGTATTTTGATGCCGAAATATGCAAATTGAACAGTGATGCTGTTTTTTGGGCCGGCATGCCAACCGACGACTGGTTGCATGATTACTTAACCCGGTATCTGTTCTTGTTTTACGATTATGATTTTGCCCCGCGATCCTGGGTCGAGGATTACATCCGCAATTTCATCAACAGCCGGCGAGGCCATCAATTTCCATCTCAAACCGCTACGGTCTCAATGAAGGAAGCCAGCACGATTTTTGATGAAACCGAAAATGCGCTTGAAAAAATGAGCCGGCAGGAGCTGAGCCGAATATTCAGGCGCAGGGCCTGGGAACTGCATCCGGATAAAGGCGGTGATCAGGAAAAGTTTGTTGAATTAACCCGTGCCTACGATTCACTTTTGAGAACTAAAAAAAAGCGATCTTAACCGCACAGCAATTAAAGCGCGACCCAAATCCCCGGTTCAATCCATTTGAGCCGAACTCGTTCATGGGAATAATAACAGGGATTTGCGGATCATTCATACTAGGTGGGCAAGATGGCCAATCATCCGCCTGCAATCGCATTTTAACACGAAAGCATTATGATGCCGCTTAAAACAGTTCATATCTGTATCCTGCTTACCTTAAGTCTATTTATGCAGGCCTGCGCCAGCCGGGCCTCGTATCTTTTTGATCACAACTCGCAAAGGCCGCCGCAACCAGTGCTTTTTTTTTCGGAGCTGGATAAGGCCGTTAATCAATCTGGCGTGCGCAATGGGGCTTATTTCCAGGTATCTGGCTTTCCTTATTTACGGGCAAACCGATTTGTCGTTTCGTTAAAAGATAGGCTTGGAAATGATGCTCAGCGACATCAGTGGGTGATTTGGATGCAGCAACTGGATATAGCTGCCCGCACAGCTGAGATTCAGAATTTACCTGTAGCGGAGGTACAACGGTTGGCCGCCGCATTTGGTTTTGAGGCCGATCGTCAAATGTTGGTTGCAATAGCGACTGAATATTCCGATAAATTGTTGGCCCATGATCAAAACCGGACCGATTTTTTTGAGGTTTTGGACGTCGCAGTGCAGAACTCAAGTGAATATTCCACCCTGATGCGGATTTTCGGTCTATACCCGCTGGCTGCTATCCCGGTTGCGATCGTCACGCTTCAGCTCAATGATGAGATTGCTGAATGGCACAAAATTCCCGAAGATGAGCGGCTGACGCAGGGAAGGTTAACGATTTATGGTCCGGCCAGTGCATTAGATTTCAACCGCCAGGTTGTTGACACCATTATGGAACGATCCAGGCAAAACCCGCTGCAAATACCGCTGCCCTCGGCTGACGATCGCAAAACATTACGGGCGATTTTCGCGCCCCTGATCATTCAGGATACAGCCGCAGATTATGATCGGCTCGGTGCGGTTGTGTGGACGGACAGTAAGCTCAGTGTCAATCCCAATTCACCAAAGGCTTACACTTATTTCTCGCACGCCTATTTAAAGAATAAGCCCATATTACAGATTAACTATGTCTTCTGGTATTCAGAACGCAACGGGCCCAATTCCCCGCGAATTGAGCGCGGCAATATGGACGGATTAACGCTGCGGGTGAGCCTGGATGAACATGGCAATCCCTTTATGGTCGACATCATGAACAATTGCGGCTGTTATCATTTTTTTGTGCCGCGTGAAGAAAGGGTTGAACGAATTCGGCCTGTCCCGATGGCCATCGATGCCTTCGTGCCGACCCAATTGCCGGAAAATTATCCGCACCAAAGAATCGCGATTCACGTGATTTCCGGTTGGCACCAGGTTGACCATATCAGTTCCCGAGGCATGCCCGGCGAGTTTCGTCCCTATCAATTGGTACCTTATGATCAACTTGAAATGCTGGCTAAAAATGGCGCTCTGCATGCAAGCATGTTCAATTCAAGGGGCATTGGAAAAGATAGCGAACGGGTGGAATCGGATATTTTCATTTCAATGGGCGTTCCTCAGGTGGGCCGGATGCGTCAGCGCGGCCACCATGCCGTCAAATTCGTCGGGCGGGCTCATTTCGACGAACCCTATCTTTTTGACAGGCATTTCGATTTCAAAACCACACAGCATTCGTCCGATTAATCTGCATTCATCACTTGACGGATAACGACTATTTGTCATAGGGATGCATATTTGCAAATTGGCGCTTTCGATCCGTTTATGGTCTGACCCGGGACAAGTAAGAAGCGCTTTTGGGCTGACAATAATATGACCAATTAAGGAAAACAGACTGTGGATAAGGACACCTGTTTTGATTTCAACATACCGGTGGAGCGGCGAAATACCGCCAGCATGAAATGGGACAAGTATAAGGACCGGGACATCATTCCGTTGTGGGTGGCGGATATGGATTTTTGTTCCCCGCCGGCGTTGATTGAGGCCTTGCATCAGCGGATTGCTCACGGTGTTTTCGGATATACGGTTGCCCCTGAAAGTCTAAAGACTCTTGTGGTTGAAAAGCTTGCAGCTGATTTTAACTGGTCGATTCAACCCGAGTGGCTGGTGTGGTTGCCCGGTCTGGTGACCGGCTTTAACGTGGCCTGCCGAGCGGTCGGTGAAGACAATGACGATATCATGACGGCAGTGCCGGTTTATCCGCATTTTCTGACCGCACATCAAAATTCCCGGCGCCGCTTGATCAAAGTGCCCCTGCAGGAAACAGACAATCATTGGACCTTTGATTTTGATCGTTTGGAAAAGGCAATAACACCCAACACCCGGTTGTTTTTACTCTGCAACCCGCATAACCCGGTCGGACGTGTCTTTAGCCGTGATGAACTCAACACCCTGGCGGCCATCTGTGAAAAGTACGATATTGTTATCTGTTCCGATGAAATTCATTGTGAATTGATTCTGGACGGCGAAAAGACGCATATTCCAACGGCAACGCTTGATCCCATTGTTGCGGAGCGAACGATTACGCTGATGTCGCCCAGTAAAACATTTAATCTGCCCGGCCTGGGGTGTGCCTTTGCGGTTATATCCGAAAAAAAACTTCGCCGACGCTTTATCCAAGCCACGGCAGGCATCGTCCCACATGTAAATGCAATGGGTTACGCAGCAGCCGAAGCCGCTTATCGGGACTGCGCCGACTGGCATGCCGCGCTGCTGGGATACCTGCGCGGCAACCGGGATACGGTAGTGCATGCCATTGCCGATATGCCCCGGCTTTCAATGGCGCCGGTTGAAGCAACTTATCTGGCCTGGATTGATATGCGCTCTGCTGGCTTGGCCGATCCGGTCCGGTTTTTTGAAGATGCCGGAGCGGGGCTGCAGGATGGGATTGAATTTGGCAGTCCCGGATTTGTGCGTCTCAATTTCGGCTGCCAACTGCCGCTGCTGAAAACGGCGCTGGATCGAATGGCATCTGCCCTTAGAAAACATATCAACGCCTGATAAACGATGCAATCTAGATCAAATTCCCAGAGATTTTTGTACCCCGCGCCCGCCACCACGCTCGCTTATACCTCGTGTGGCAGGCGGATGCGAGCAGTGCGATGTCTCGCGGTTGCGGGACTTCACATCTTTTCTTATTCATTGAAGGTGCCCGGCGACGCCGGTTTAAGTGCGAAAGAAAAACCATCTCGTCAGGGGAGGTGCTATGATTGAAATCGATGTGCCCGGATATCAGACCTTACAGTTGAAGCACATCGTCCTGGACTATAACGGGACGATTGCCTGTGATGGCACGCTCATCACCGGTGTAAATGAGAGACTATCTGATTTGGCGGATAATCTGCAAGTGCACATTCTGACGGCGGATACCTTTGGCAAGGCGCTGGAGAGTCTTGAAGGCATTGAATGTCAGCTGTCAGTGCTATCTGCGGATGCCCAGGATACCGGCAAACTCAACTATGTAAAAGGATTGGGCGCTGAACATGTCGTTTGCGTGGGGAACGGCCGCAATGATCGCTTGATGCTTAGAGCGGCGGCCCTGGGGATTGCCGTCATTCTGGCAGAGGGGGCTGCGGCTGACACGGTCGCTGCCGCCGATATTGTGTGCACGCATATTGTTTCGGCGCTGGAGCTGCTCCAAAACCCATTAAGGCTAATCGCCACGCTGCGCACCTAAGGCAGGATTCCCTTCTTCGCTTTTCAGGATTCGGAGGGCAGGCAGGGTTCAAACGTTCAGGTTTTGTCTGCTCAAACAGTCTTATCTGCAACTTCACTTTCAAAAAAAACTAAAAAAAATCGTGGGGAAATAAAATGACTCAAGAGATATTTCAAGTTGATGCCTTTACGGACACACCTTTTGCCGGCAATCCGGCTGGAGTTTGTGTGCTGCCGGAACCCGCCGACGAACACTGGATGCAACTGATGGCCGCTGAAATGAACCTGTCCGAAACCGCCTTTCTGGTTGAACAAGATGACGGTTTTCAGCTGCGCTGGTTTACCCCCGCAGTCGAAGTGGAATTATGCGGGCATGCCACCCTGGCCAGTGCCCATATTCTGTGGGAGCAGGGGGTTCTTGCGCCGGACAGCCCGGCTCGCTTTCACACCAGAAGCGGTCTGTTGAGCGCCGTACGCAAAGATGCCTGGATCGAGATGGACTTTCCGGCCGAACCTGAAACCCAGGCCGAATTTTCAGTAGATATGATCAACGCCTTTGGAGGGCCGGCCCGGTATGTGGGCCGAAATCGTTTTGATTTTATTCTGGAATTTGAATCCGCTGAAACGATTCGGGCAATGGCACCTAATTTTTCGCTTTTAGACCACGTTTCCAGTCGCGGATTTATCGTCACCAGCTCGTCTGATTCAGATCAATATGATTTTATTTCGCGTTTCTTTGCACCGGCAGCCGGCATTAATGAGGATCCGGTCACCGGCTCGGCGCACTGTTGCCTGGGCCCCTACTGGGCCAAAAAACTCGGCAAAAATAAGCTCGTCGGCTATCAGGCATCCAAGCGGGGCGGTGTCGTCAAGGTGCGGGTCGGAGACAATCGGGTTTACCTTTCGGGTCAGGCCGTTACGGTTATGCGGGCAACGCTTTTAAGAACCGCCTCAATTTCAGATCAGGAGTAAGATTTAAATGGGTTTTACTTTTGCCATCATTGGCGGTGGTTTGACTGCAACCGCTATGTTTTCTCAGTTTATCGATAAAGTGCGTGATGAAATTGATCCGAATTTGCTGAACCTCACCAAGGTTCACATTCAGATTTTTGAAAAACAAGAAACGTTTGGACCCGGCTTTCCCCATAGTGACCTTAATGTCTTGCCTTTTCATATTACGAACATGTGTGCCAAGGACATGGGGATCCGACTGGAAAATCCATCCGATTTTCAGGAATGGGCAAGCGCGCATCAACATGACCTCAAAGCCCTTTGGCCAGACTTAGATGATGTGTCTGATAATCCGGATCGATGTAACCATTATCCGCGGGCGGCAATGGGCGCATATCTGAAAGAAAAATTTCAAGAAGCATATCAAAAAGCGCAAGAGCTGGGCCTGACGGTTACGCTTCATGCGCAGTCGGAGGTTATTGACCTTGAGGACAAGCGCAATCAGATCTGCCTGACCGTCAAGAATCTTGTATCGGGATCCATTTTTCAGTGCGTTGCCGATCGCGTCTTAGTTGCCACAGGCCACTGGTTTAAACAAATGGTGGGTACGGCCTACTTTCCTTCGCCCTGGCCGGCCAAAAATTTGCGCCAAAAGATTCCGCAAGGTGAAAAGATCGCCGTTATTGGAACCAGCTTAAGTGCTATAGAGGTTGTACTGACGCTTACTTCGGATGGGCATTTTATTCGGGATGATGCGAATCGACTGGTCTTTGTGCCGTCTGCCGATCCAAGACGGTTTGCGCTCTATTCCCGGAGGGGATTGTTGCCGAAAGTCAGAGGCAAGATGGGCGGCTACCGCAACACATTTCTGACGCGTGAAAATCTGGAACGCCTGATCTTGGAAAACCGGGGATATGTGAAGCTCGAAGCCGTTTTAGATTTACTCAATT
>CAZJHF010000053.1:0-13932 GCA_964545505.1 uncultured Desulfobacterales bacterium
CATCTGCTTGTTAAGGCCAAAATAGCTGCGGTTGGGATGGATACGCCAAGTCCGGACAGACGGCCATTTGCGGTACATAAAGTTCTCTTGCCGGCAAACATTCTGTTAATTGAGAACCTGACAAACCTGGAAAAATTACTGGATGTAAACCGTTTCAGAATCATGGCTTTGCCGCTTAAGCTAAGAGCGGATGCAGCGCCGGCGCGGGTTATTGCTGAAGTGCTTGTTTAATTAAAGAATACCATCATCAAAATAATAATTGTTAATGTTGTGGATCAGCCCCTCTTCTGATTCTCAGCTTCCTTGATCAACATATGAAAATCAATTTGATCATATCCGTGTTTGTCATCCTTGCTGTTAGCGCCTGCGCCACGCACCATATGGATGCGGTTACGATTTTACACATCGAGGGCCGCGTCCTGGATCAGGTATCCAATTTTCCGCTCGAAGATGTGATTGTTTACTTTATCGATACCGGCTATGATGATATCCTTTCAATAAAGCAAAAACCGGTTAAGGTCACTCGCAGTAATTCAAGAGGAAAAGTTGCAGCCCGCTTTAATTACTGGTGGGGCCGCAAAACGTCTGCATTCGACGCCGGGCCCAAAGCGACTTTTGACATCGTTTTATCCAGAGAGGACTACGTGGAAAAGCGCCTGCAGTTTAAACAGTCAGAACTTCAAACCGACAGTGTCACCTTTTTCGTCAACCTCGAAGACGTTTACCTGGTTCGCAAAGATGAATAAGCTCGGAAAGGACGCCGCATGCAATCTTCCGCTTATATCGCTATTGCCCTTTTGATGGGCGTTGCCATGTCGATCTACCTGCCGATGAACAGTTCGGTTTCGCGCTACCTGGGCTCTTCGATTGCCGCCACCGTGACGTTTTATGCCGTGGCATTGCTGACCGCCGCTGTGGTTTTGATGGTTTCCGGCCAACATGATGCCATTGCCAGAATTGGCCAGGTTCCCAGTTATCTTTACCTGGCAGGCTTTATCAGCGCTTTTATGATTCTGGGGACGACGTTTTTGATCCCTATAATCGGGGCGCGGCGGTTTTTTATTTTGCTGATATCCGGCCAGATTCTGATGGCCATTATCGTCAGCCACTTCGGCATCCTGGAGTCACCCAGGGACCCGATTACGTTTAAAAAAATCCTGGCAGCCGGCCTGGTTATCGCCGGGGCCTTTCTGTCAACCGGCTAATGGTCTGGATTGAAATGTCAACCCGAACAAATCATGGCCGTGCGGGAGTCCAAACTGTGGCATCTAAAAACCATTTGAGCCGAGCAGCCGCGTTGTTTATCGCCAGCGGTCTGGCACTGGTCAGCCTGGCCTGTTCGTCACACGCGCAAACTGGCGGGCAGGCGCCTGGAAATTCAGGCGCCCGCGCGGCAGGTGATTCGGCATCTGTAATCTGGACAGAATTGCTTCAGAAAACCCCTTTTCCGCACACCGCGCCCCTGCCGCTACAAAAGCGCACTTTTTTAGATGGAACCTATACCAAACTCGATCCCAAAAAAACGCCGCCGGTGCCCTGCCGGCGGTGCCCGGATTATGTGCCCGAAGGGGGGATCTGGAAACTGCAATTCGACAAGGGCGTTTTTCGAATTTTGCACGAATTTACCGGCTGGCGAAGCATCGGGTCTTTTACAGTAAAGGAAAACCGGGTACAATTGTTCAATGACCCTACCTGTATGGAAAAGACCGGGACGTACACCTGGACGCTAAAAGCGGGGCACTTAAACTGGGTGGTGGTGCAGGATGAATGTGCGATCGGGATGCGGGCAAAAAATTTAATGCAGCTGCCGTGGCTGCCCTGTCAGCCGCCAGCGATGAAAGCAGACTGGCAAAAGCCACCTGGCTGCGACTGATTCGCAGCAGCCAAAACGACAAGGATCAACAATGCTGGAAATCAAATTGGCACGCAATGACGGATTTGATCAGATCTGGCCCGTTATTCATGAAGTATTGCGCACGGGTGATACCTATCCGTTTGTGCCGGAAACAACCCGGGAAGAGGCTTTTCATCTCTGGATGGAAAAGCCGCAGGCCACTTATGTAGCCGTCCTTGATGAGGACATCGTGGGGACCTATTACATCAAAGCCAACCAGGCGGGACTGGGATCGCATGTGTGCAATTGCGGCTACATGGTTCGTGCCGGCGCCCGCGGCAACGGTATCGGCCGGGCCATGTGCCAGCATTCGCTGGTCGAGGCCCGCAGGCTTGGTTTTAAGGCCATGCAGTATAACCTGGTGGTCAGCACCAATACCGGTGCGGTCAAGCTGTGGCAGGATCTGGGATTTGACATCATCGGCACCCTTCCAAAGGCATTCGATAACCGCGAAAAAGGTTTTGTCGATGCCTTTGTCATGTATCAATGGCTGGATGAAAAATGAGCATACAGGGAATTTTTTTTGACCTTTACGGGACCCTGCTGATTTACGGGGACATGAAGCAGGCCTGGAATGACTGGCTAACGGCATTTTACGACCTGTTAAAAGCCCAGGGGCTAAACAGCTCCAGGACATCCTTTTCACAGGCATGCGACGGCTTTTTCAGTGCACCGGCGCCGGCCGGCAAAGACGATCATTTAACCGAACTTGAGCGCCGCATTCAACGCCTGTGCGCAAGGCTCGACCACCAGCCTGACACGGCAAGCCTGCGTGATATCGCCGATCAAATCGCCGCTGCATGGCAATCGCATGTTTCCATCGACCCTGAGGCCATGCCGGTGCTGAGGGATTTAAAGCGTCGTAGCAAAACCGTCGGCCTGGTGAGCAATTTCGATCACCCGCCGCACGTGCGGCGCATATTATCTGAAAACGAATGGGCCACGGTCTTTGACACCGTCATCATTTCCAGTGAAGTGGGGGTCAAAAAGCCGGACCCGGCCATCTTTGCGCTGGCGTTAAAACGCACCGGGATTAAAGCGGCGGATGCCATCTATGTCGGGGATACACATGATGATGTCGCCGGCGCCATCGCCACCGGAATCCAGCCGATATTCATCACGCGAACGGACAACCCCACTGACGCCAGGGCACTGGATTTTTTGCATGCCGATCCGCAGCCGGATGGTATTCAAAGCGGCTTTTCGAAAAACGCGGTAACCATCATCCAGAACCTGCAGGAGGTTTTAGCACTGGCAACATAAAATTTGAGATCGAGCACGACGTCCGCTTCCGCAAAAAAGGAGATGCCCATGAGTTCAGCCAGCGATTCATACTTTAAGGCCAAAAGAGTCACCCGCCAATATGTGCAGACGATTGACGCCGAACCGTCGGTTGTGCATGCTTTGATCTGCCCGGTCAAAGAAGCCGAGTGGCTCGATGGCTGGGATTATGAACTGATATATTCGCAATCGGGTGTGGCCGAATACGGCTGCGTGTTTACCTCACAAAGTGCGGGCGAAGAAACCATCTGGACCATCAGCAAAAGAGAGGATGCCGTCTGTGAGACCGAGTTTGTTCGGGTCACCCCGGGCTCCCGGGTGGCCCTGGTGGCAGTCCGCATCGCAGACGGCGGCCATCAGACCTCCCGGGTTCACATCAGCTATACGATCACCGCGCTAACCGCGGCGGGCAATACGTTTGTCGACAATTTTACGCAGGACAATTTCGTTAAGGATATGCAGTTCTGGGAAGCCACCCTGAACCACTATCTGAAAACCGGCACCGCATTGCCTCAATTCGAAACGGAGCACTGGTTAAACTATGGCGCCGATCAGAGCAGACCACAGGAGGACCCATGACGAGCGTCCCATTTTCCTATTATCGCACACCGTTAATTCTGCTGGCCATTGTCATCATTGTTTGTATTGCGACCGTGTGGGCACCACCGGCCGGCAGAGTCAGCTGGCTGCTTGAGGTCGGCCCCGGGTTGGCCGGCATTGCCGTGCTCATCGCACTTTACCGCCGCTTTCCGATGTCGCACCTGGTCTACTGGTGTGTTTTTTTGCACATCTTCATATTGATCTACGGCGGTTTTTACACCTATGCCAAAACGCCTCTGGGCAACTGGGCCATGGAGGTTTTCAGCTTCAGCCGCAACCACTATGATCGCGTCGGCCATATCGCCCTGGGGGTATTTCCGGTATTTATCATCCGTGAAGTTTTGCTGCGCGTTACGCCGTTGCAAAGGGGCGGCTGGTTTTATTTTATTGTCTTCAGTATTATACTGGCGATCGCGGCCTTCTGGGAGCTGCTGGAGTGGTGGATCGCGCTGCTGGCCGCCCCCGATGTCGGCACGGCTTTTCTGGGATCCCAGGGCGATATCTGGGATGCGCAGTGGGATATGTTTTTAGCCCTGGTGGGGGCCATGGCGGCCGTGCCGCTGTTTTATCGTCTGCACGATCGTTCGATGGCCCGGCTCAAAACATTTTTGTCCTGATTGCCCGACACGCAAACACACCATAAGGCAAATAGAATGCCAAAAGATATTATGATCAGGAAGGCAAAACCATCGGATCACCCGAACGTCATTGCAGCCCTGCAAAACTGGTGGGGCGGGCGTGATCTGACGGCCATGCTGCCAAAACTGTTTTTAAACCACTTTAACGATACCTCCTTTATGATCGAAAAAAAGGGGCAGATGATCGGATTTCTGATCGGATTTATGTCCCCGGCCCTTGAAAACGAAGCCTATGTTCATTTCATGGGGATCCACCCGGATTTCCGCAACAAAGGGCTGGGCAAAACCATCTACGAACGCTTTTTCGAACTCTGCCGCCGGCAAAACCGCACCATCGTCCGGGCGTGCACCTCGCCGCTGAACAAAGGCTCGGTTGCCTTTCATCGCAAAATCGGATTCCGGGTGGAATCCGGCGACGATCAGGTCGATGGCCTCCCGGTGACACGCGATTACAACCGTCCGGGCGACCATAAAGTCATGTTTACCAAGCAGATCTAAAGGCTTCAGACAAAAGCATTGACGCCTTAACCCACCGGATTTTTGCGATCTTTCCTGTTTTGCGGTATAATTCAAGTATTCATGATTATACTGACAGTCAGGTCAATCCAGTGCCCGCATAAATAAGCAAGGCGCCTGGATCGATCTGGCAGGGAGATCATTGGCTTATGCATCCGGTAACGCATTTTTTGGTCGGCTGGACGGTGGCCGGCGCTTCAGGGCTTGATAAAAGAGATCGCGCAATTGTATCCATTGCCGGCATCGCACCGGATTTTGACGGTGCCGGAATTGTGGTCGAATTGGCCACCAGAGAATCGAATACGCCCCTTCTGTGGTGGAGCGAATATCACCATGTGCTGGGCCATAATCTGGTATTTGGACTGATCGCTTTCCTTGCTGCCGCTCTACTCGCCAGACGCCGGCTGCTGACAGCAATCCTGTCGTTTTTTGTCCTCCACCTGCACCTGCTTTGCGACCTGATCGGCTCCCGCGGCCCCGATGGTTTTCAATGGCCCATTCCGTATTTTTGGCCCTTTTTGCCGAACGTCGAATTGGTGTGGTCCAATCAGTGGGCTTTGAATGCATGGCCCAATTTTGTGATCACGATTGTGCTGCTGTCGGTCACCTTCTTTTTGGCCTGGAAGAAAGGTTTTTCACCCCTGGAGATCATTTCCAATCAGGCAGATCAATTGTTTGTGGGCGCCTTCCGGAAAAGGTTTGGCACACCGCAGATGTAATATGCAAAAAAACCAACAACGGGTAACCGCACGATTTGAAACAACACCAGAGGCCTCGCCTCCGGCACCATCAATTCCGGCGTGGATACCGGGTTGTATGATGCGTGCTTTCAATCGAAGGGCAGTTGTCAATGCGGTCACAGAAAAGCTCAATTTACAATTTCTTGCCTGGCACTACCTATTTCTGTTGTTGTTCTTCGTAACGCTGCCTTTTTTAGCAGGTATACTACCCATCGTTCGTTTTACCGACGAACAAATTAATATCCGGGTTTTTAAGGATCATGTGGAGATGCAGGGAACTTATGTTTACCAAAATCCGTTTCCATTCCCTGTCGTTCAGGGTCTGGCAGTTCCCCTGCCCATTGATGCCGATCACCCAACACCGGTTCAAATATCGGCCCGCCAACAGGGCCCAAAACAAAAGCCGCTGGTCACCCGCTACCTGTTGGGGCGCCACCGCTTCAATCTGTTTTTTAAGGCAAACGAGCGAATCCAAATCGCAGTTGAATACCGTCAACAGACGCCAAAAAAAACCGCCATTTATCTGTTGACCACCACCCAGCCCTGGAAGCATCCGATTCAAAAGGGCGTATATCGGCTGGTGCCGCAACAAGTCGTCATCACGCACTCAAATTATGCACTTAAGCCCGAGGGCAATCATCATTTTAGATTTGAACGTCAGAACTTTATGCCGCAAGAAGACTGGTATTTCACTTGGAAGGTGAATTAAATATGAGACGCAAACACATCATCTTAATGGCATCTTCAGGGATCCTTTTTTCAACCGGCACCGCGCTGGCAAACAATCCGCCCTCGGGGCAGACATTTTTGTCAATGATTTCCATTTTACCCTTAATGATCATATTTTCAATGGCCGGTGGCGCCTATGTCATCCTCAAAAAGCTCAGATCCGAACAACCTGGAAGAGGATTTTTGATCGGTGGCGTTGCCGTGGCGATCCTATTTTCTATGGTGCATGAAGGCTTTGCGGCCATTGTCGCGGCAATATTCGGAATCATTGCCATTGGCAGAGGTTTTCAGATGATCGGCTGGGGGCTGGCAACGATGTCTCGAGGGCAAAAACCGGCGCATCTGATAGGCGCCAGCTCTTGGCGTCTGATTTCCAGCAGTATTTGTCTGATAACCATTACGGTTTTTCTGGTGGGCCTCTGTTTGGTTTTCACCGGCAATCTTATCAGGGAATACAAATATCGAGATTTGGAAATAGCCTTAAAAAATTTTGTCAGCTATCAAATTGCTTACGCCCAGCAGCAAAAAAAAACAACTGGCCGGTCCCGATTTGATCAAGCCGCCAGTGATGTTTATTTAAAAACCTACCCCCGTGCGCGGGTGGAATACAGCCCGGACGACCTGCACTTTACAGTTATAGCCCCGCCCGATTACCTTCCTGTTTTTCCGTATAATTATATGACTGCCGCACCAAGTTATCGTGCAGATGAAACCGGCCAGATTCGGATGATCCGCGTCAGAAGCAAAAACCACCTGTGCCCGGCAAATGCCCCTGTGATAATGAAAATAGACGAGCAGGATCTGCAACAGGCATGGCGCACGATTTTTGAAAACCAGGAAAAGGAGCAAATTGATGCGCATCAAGCTGTTGGAAAAAGTGCGCGCGAGCTGTAAAACCGTAGCCGAGCAAGCAACCCACATTCAAATCGATGTTGAGCGGATCCCAAAATACGCCGCCGGTTTGCCTTTATCAGAAGCCGGCCGGCCGGCGCATGATCCCGAATGTCATTATCTGGACCATGGCGCTGATACCGCTGCTTTTTTCCTGACGCTGGACGCCATTAATTTTGGATCCGGCTATTTCCCGCATCTACGCAAACACACCGGCCGCTCCGGTTATTTTACGGTGGCCGGCTGCTTGACTGCGCATTTCAAAAAAAACGGCCCCTTCTCAGCCCGCGATCTAAGCCGATTGACCGCCGCGGACTGCACCCGCATATTCGTCCAGGATCCCGGCAATGCCCCCATTGATGAACTGATGCGGCATTTTGCCCGCGCCTTAAATGAGCTGGGCGCTTACCTCCACACCGATTTTAACGGCAGCTTCACCGAACTGATCGCGGCCGCGGGCGCATCGGCCGAACGCCTGATGCAGTTGCTCATTCAAATGCCCGGCTTCCAGGATGTTGCGCTATGGGCTGGGGTTGAGGTGCCCTTTTTCAAACGCGCCCAGCTGACCGCTGCGGATCTGGCGCTGGCATTTGGCGGAGAAGGGCCGGGCCGATTTGAAGACCTGGATCATCTGACCATTTTCGCAGACAATCTGGTGCCGCACGTGTTGCGGGTGGATAAAATTTTGCGTTACCCCGCTAAACTATGCGCTCGAATCGAAGCCGGCGATCTGATTGCGGCCGGCTCCAGGGAAGAAATTGAGATCAGGGCCTGCGCGCTGCATGCCGTCGAGCTGATTAAGGCGGCGCTCAACGAATCCGGGCAATCCATCAATGCCATGGGTCTTGATTTTTTACTGTGGAACCGGGGCCAGCAACCGGCCTATAAAGCCATTCCACGACATCGCACCCGAACCTTTTTTTATTAAAAACAATTTGCCGCAGCCTTACGGGGCCGGTGTTTAAAGACGATTTAACCTGCCGATTTTTGTCAAAAATTTGCCAAATGGCAAAATAATCTGTTAAAATTAAAGTATTAATGCCGCCGGGGAGTCGAATCCCTTTCGTTGGCCACAGAAACAGCCGGCAGGCAGCATCAAAGGCCCGGTTGCCGGGACCATCAGCTGTTATATCAACCGACCGACGGCTTCCATCGGTTTGGCATAAAGATTATCCAATAATTGCCGATATTAAGATAGTGCACGCCGGACACCGCTTCGGCCGCAAAAACAGCATCATCGATCCGGGTCGAGGCCGTTTGTTATCAGATTTTCAATGGAAGCCAATCACAGCATAAAAAGCGCCGCCAGCAACCTGTTATTTACGCCCGTCCTGGCGACTGTGATGCAAAGCAGGCGGATCATGGCCCTGCTGGGGGCGATTAGCCTTTTTCAGGTCGTCCTGACCGCCCTGGAATTACCGGCATGGCAATGCCCGCTAAAAGCCACGCTGGGAGTCGCCTGCCCGGGTTGCGGATTGACACGGGCGGTGGTTTTGCTGGTAGAGGGAAAATGGCTGGCGGCCATGCAGCTGCATGCATTTGCCCCTGTCGGCCTGGGAATTGGCCTGCTGCTGGCAACCGGAATACTGCTGCCTGCCAGGGCGCGAGGCACAGTAGCGCGGCACATCGCAACAATAGAAAAACGAAGCGGCATCATGCTCTGGCTGATTTTTGGCCTGATAGTCTACTGGATGGGCCGCCTGATGATTCCCATATAGCTTTGGACAGAGCCTCAGCATTTTTTTGGCGACCTGAGTTGGGCGATAACACGTTTTTTAATCGCAAACGCTCAGCTTAAGAAAAAATATACACAGGAGAGGTACACCATGACAGAAATGATTGTCGGTATTTTGTTCCCGGTATTGAATTTCATCGGTTTTATTGTTGCGATCATCGTTCTGATAAAGCAATTTAAGCACGGCGGGGCATTGCAGGGTATTCTTGGCATTATCACCTGCACCTTTTGGACTTTTATCTGGGGTTGGATCAAACACAAAAGCTTTGCGTTAACCAAATTGATGATCGTCTGGACCGCCGTATCGGTGGTTCCCTTATTATTGATCCCGGTATTCGGCGCAGCCATGTTTGGCGAGGTTTACAAATTAGTCGGTGAAATATCAAATAATCCCGATCTGGTCATCAAACAGGACCAGCAAAATAAGGCCACACCGAAATTCAAGCGCACCAATCCACGAAAAAGGCTGCCGCGGCGCAATACCAATAAGACCCAGGCCGCAAACGGCCAGGATTTCAACGCTGCTGCCATGGCGCTCTGGCGGGACGGGCAATACAGCGACCCGAATAAAGCCAAACAAATCTGGGACGGGGCTATTGCCGCCAACTCCCGGCAGGCCGAAGCGTATAACAACCGCGGATTGGCTTTTTACAATTTGAAGCAGCACCAGCAGGCCATCGTGGACTTTAACCAGGCCATTCAGATCAATCCGAAATATGCCGAAGCTTACAACAATCGCGGAAACGCCTATTATGCCCTGGAGCAATACCAGCAGGCCGAGGCGCAATATACCGAAAGCCTGCGGTTAAAGCCCAAATACGCCAAGGCCCATCTGAACCGGGGGCTGACCTACTTTCAGATGCAACGCATTCCTGATTCCTGCAAAGAATTCAAGCGGGCCTGCGACCTGGGTGATTGTGACGGGCTGCAATGGGCCATGCAAGAAGGGTATTGCAAATAAGCCTTTACATGAAAATTAATGGGAAGGCGAGATCCCATTAAAAGACAGTAAATCCGGCTCGGGAATTAACTAGACCATACAGCTAAAATAGGGAAAGAAGGAAGCTTTGGAAGAAGCGGCCTGTTGGTCCTCTTATTGAGGGCGGACAGGCCGTTTTGTTTTTAAACCGCTCGCGGGGCCCGAACGCGCGTTAAATTGACGGCTTATTGATAAATGCTTAAAATCATATTGAAATAAAATCAGTCGCTGCTCTATATGAAACAACCTGCAAGCGGGGGGGCAAATGAATAGGCACCACTGGGCCGTCTGGATCCTTATTTTCACACATGTCGTCTTCAGTTGTGCCGGCCATCCGGATCGGCAGAAAATACGGCTGATACAGGCCGGCGATTCATTCCCGGAAACACCTCTGCCGGTTCCAGACGACCACGGGCATCGCCATTATCTGGGGACATCTGCAAAGAACAGTTTTACATTAAAAGAAGTTAAAGCAGACTTAATTGTTGTGGAAATCTTAAGCGTCCACTGCCCCAGCTGTCAGCGACAGATCAAGGCCTATAACAAACTCTATCAGCTCATAGACGCTGACCCGCAGACGAGCGGCCGCATCAAGATGATCGGCATCGCGGCCGGCAATACACAAACAGAAGCCGCCCAATTTATCAAGCGCTACGATGTGCGTTTCCCGATTATCCCCGATCCTCAATATTACCTATACAACTCAGTCGGCGAAACGCGGGCGCCTTTTACCATTTATGTGCGGCAACGCCCGCAGATACAGCCCACTATCGTTGCTAAAACGCATTTTGGCTTGAATTTGCAATACAAAGACGTTTTTGAAGAGTTAAAACAAATCCTGACGATGGATGTGGCCTCCATACCAAAGGCCGCCCCAAAAAACGTTGCCGCCCAACCAGTGGTCACGCCGGTGATCACCCAGCGTGAACTCAAAGTAAAAATAACGGCGCTCTTTACCCATTTCGGCAATCCCGTTGCACCATTAAAAAATGTTAGGCTTGCCAGTTCGCGAAACGTTTACACCGGCCTTGTTGATCAGAACGGTAAACGCCGGCGATTATTCGCGGAAGCTGTCAGTCGTCCGCCGGTTTGCATCGATTGCCATGATATCCACTTCATCTATGTGTTCGATCCCGCTGGCACGGTGATCGGTTTCGAGCCCATCCACCTTACTAAATACGGAAACGAGCTGTGGGACCCCGATGACATTGAAAAGATGCGCAACCTGTTAATGGGACGGACGCTGTCTGAATCCATTCTATTTCAACCGGACGTAGATGCCATCTCATCAGCCACCATAACTTCCGGCATCATTTTTAACAGTCTATCCAGAGGCGGGAGCCTACTTGAGGAACTTAAAAACAAAGGGCTAATTTAGACCTGCAGGTTATAAGTTCAATGGCGTCAAACGGGAAATGAGATTTGGATTGAGCAGAAAATATAGTATTGAGCTGCGGCGTTTATCAGGAAAGCACTATAATTTATTGTAAAAGCAGCGATTGAGTCTTGAAAGGATCGTTTACGGATCAATTCGGGGAATACAGGTCACACTCCATAGCGCCCAATCTTCACCAGGCCTGGGCACTGTTTTTGAAATGGTTAACTCGATTTTTTCCTTTTCTTGCGGATCGATGCTGAGGGGGTTTAATTTTTTATCCACATGTTGCCAAAACAGCCCTTGATGAAATGCGCGCATATCGCGCGCTTTGGATCTTAAAAATTTTTCACCGATGGCGCCGAGTTGCCGGGTATGATTGCCTCCGGTGCCGCCATCCGTTTGATAATTTCCGACCAGTACAGCGACCAGATTAAACCCGCTGCCATTCATTCCATTTTTAATTTTTTCTCTTTTCCAGCTCACTTCCATTGCATTTTCCTATTAATGCCTGAAGCTGGATACTGTCACCCCGTGACAAGCTTTGGTCAGGATTTTTTTGGGCCTTTTAAAACCGGCCAGATTCGCTTAGCGCTGGTTGATTGACCTGAGGGCCCTCTAAAGGACCACATACCGGTCACTCTCTTCGATAAGGTCGGCATTCTTGGCCTGGGTGGCAAAGTCTTTAAAACCCAGTCCGGGCACATCGCCTTCAAGCCCCAGAGCCCGGAAGCTGACATCACACAGGGTCATTTTAGCCTTGCCAACCAGTTCTTTAAAATCCGGCAACTGGGTCAGCAGCACCCCTTTACCGGTGAAAAACAGTTCGACTTCCTTGCCTTTTTGAGACGCAGCCCGGGCCAGATTGACGACATAATCGATGTGTTTATCCGAACTGACCAGGATGCCTAATTTTTCAGCCATAACCAATACTCCTTCGGGCTCTTTTGTTTGCTTGGTAGAATCTACATTCGTTGAAATTGCCGGGTAAGCTCAACGACTGTCATGGTAATATTAAGCGTAAAGCAATAGTCCAAAAACTCGGTTGTTTACCACCAGCTGATGACCTTGTCGTGCTCAAAAATGTCATCCACCAGTTTCGACCAATCGATTTGTTCCTCATAAAGCTTCGCGACCTGGGATTGATCGCCGTTGGTAACCGTTTGCATGAATTTTTCAACCGTGCCATCCGGACGCGTTCGCAGAATATAAAGTATTTTCATGGGATTTATCCTCCTAAAACGGAATGACGAGGTCAGCTTCTCTTAACATTTCCCCGATCTCTTCGATGGAAGCATATTTGAATCCGTATTTTTCTACGTTGGTTTTGTTGTTGGAATAGCGCTCACCTTCCATCTCATCGAGAAATTCCATATTGTCCTGATAGGCTTCATCCATATGGGCAATCTCTTTATCGACGATAAACATTTGCACCCAGGTATTGTACAGCATCATGCCTAAACTGGAGCGCAAGCCTTCATATTGTTGCTCTGGATCCTTGATCAGTACCGCCACTTTTTTCATATTTGCCCCTTTCTTTACGTGTGCGGCCATGCGCAATTAGAAAGCGTATGCGGGATCGGCCATCTGGCCCTTTATGCCACATTGTGTATGTTTTTTATGCCACGAAGTGGCATAATCTGTCAATAAAAAACCGCCCCGAAAAGTGAATATTTTAAATATGTTCACTTCATCTAAGTCTAATAATTTTATCGTACCCGTCAGAAATTACCGCCGCAATTGCGATTTTGGAAACATTCAGATCTTTTAAGGTGTGACAACGAGGCGGGCAATAAAGATCTAAAGACCTTGCAATCAAGTCGCTGGTGGTGTAAATGGCAGGTTTGGAAAAAACTCCCTTTCGATAAAGGAAAGCTCGTGACAGCTCTACTGCAAAAACCGGAAGGGAGTTTTTTCCATCATTTTAGAATCTCCAGGTCAAACCAAAATCAATGCTGTCTTCAGACAACTTTGATTCAATCGTTGAAGGGCCGGCAAAATCACTGCCCGTTTGCCTGAAAGTTTCCTCAAAGCCATGCACGTAGCCCAAGTTAAGGGCAAAATTCGGAGTGAATTCATAGCCGATCCCCAGGGTCAAATGGTGCTCAACGATAGCCGGAAATCCAATTGCCCTAAAGGTTTCAAAATAGTAACCCGGAAGTTGCTTGCCCTGTACGGATGTAAGCGCCGGCGAAAAGCCGTTATTCTTCTTAAGCGGCTGCCCGGCGTAATTATAGCCGGCCCTTAAAACCAGCTTTGGAATCGCCTGCCACTGGCCGCCGACCGCAAATACATACTGATCCTCCCAGTCAAAATCCTTGTAACCATCGGCGTCTTCCCAGTTGATCCACTTTGTGTTGGCCTCGACCAGAAAGTTGCCGAAGGTGACCGCCGCTCCGAAACCCAATTCCTGGGGCGCATCCAGATCCAGGTTATCCAGACTGCCGTCGCCGTCAAAGTCGGCCACGTTGTCAAAAGAAACGTCCCGTGGAGAAATATAGTTTAAGCCCAACGATAGCCAGCTCGTCGGTTTGACGGAAATGCCGGCCTGGAT
>CAZJHF010000054.1:0-7623 GCA_964545505.1 uncultured Desulfobacterales bacterium
GTAAAATGATTAAGGTAATTTCGATCCAGTCCAGAAAAAAACCGAGCAGAAATACAGCAGCCAGAATGACCGCCATGATGCCGTAAGGTCCCAGCGGGATTCCGGTTAGAATTCTTTCGATGAATTCATCCCCTCCCAGACTGCGCAACACCAGGGCAAAACAGGTGGCCCCCAGAAAGATAGCGAAAATATAGGCGGTGGTGTTAAAGCAGGCCTTCATGACTTCGGTAATGACCTTGAAATTCAGTTTTTTATTCATGGCCGCCAAAATGGTGGCGCCCAGGGCGCCGACCCCGCTGGCTTCAGTGGGCGTGGTAATGCCGGCAAATATGGAGCCCAGCACGGCAATAATCAGTCCGGCCGGGGGTAAAATACTTTTGAGAACATCCCAGAGCATCCGCCAGGCGATCGGTCGGCGATCGGGATCAAGAGGTGCTGCTTTGGGATTCAGGAGACTAAAGATTAAAATGTAGGCGATATACAAAGACCCTAAAATGATGCCGGGAACAACGGCGCCCATAAACAAATCCCCCACACTCAGACTTAGCTGATCGGCCATGATCACCAGCATAATACTGGGTGGGATCAAAATACCCAGGGTGCCGGAGCCGGCAATAGTCCCCAGAGCCAGGGTTTTTGAATACCCCTGCTTCATCATAGCCGGCAAAGACAACAGCCCTAACAGGACCACCGAGGCGCCGATAATGCCGGTTGAAGCCGCCAGGATGATGCCGATGGTGGTAACGGTGACGGCCAGCCCGCCGCGCACTTTTCCGAACAGACTCTGCATGGACTTCATCATGCTTTCGGCGATACCGGAACGATCGAGCATCAGGCCCATAAAGATAAACATGGGCAGGGCCACCAGGACCCAGTTATCCATGAATTTGAATATCCGATTAATTACCATCCCCAGGGTCAGGTAGTCCAGACCCGTCAGGGTGCCAAACCATTGATCGGAACACCAGCCCACCAGGGTAAATATCATGGCCACGCCCCCCAGCACCCAGGCAACCGGAAAGCCGGTGAACAGGAGGCAAATAAAGGTCACGAACATGGCGATCACGAGATAATCATTGAATTCCATGATGCTATGCTCTCCTCAGAGAAATAAATGTGCGAACGGCACGCGAAACGGTGGCGACCCCCAGCAGGCCGAAGGTAATAGGAATGACCGCTTTTATCGCCCAGCGCCAGGGCAATCCCATGGGGGCATCGGAACGTTCATTGACCCGCCAGGATTCCCAGACAAAGTCCAGACTCTGATGAAAGATGATGATGATAAACGGCAATAGCAGCAATACGGTACCGAACAGGTCCCAGCGGTATCTCCATTTTTGAGAAAGGCGGGCATGGATGATATCCACCCGGATATGGGAATCCATCATCTGGGCATAGGAAGCACCGAACATGATCCCCAGGGCGTATAGATGCCATTGCAGTTCTTCCAATATGACCAGACCGCGGCCGAAGCCATAGCGTAAAACGACCTGCAGAATAATCACAAGTATAAGGACGCCATTGGTCCACATGACCACGTGTCCGATGGAGCGAATGACTGCATCCAGGGCATCACAAAATTTGCTGGGGGCCATATCCTGCTTGGTTTCTGCGCTCATGCCAATCTCCCTGTGGGCCGGGAAGTGTTAATCGGGTTAACCATATGTTTCGGTGTTTTAATCGAAAATTTGCCAAAGGTGCGGGAAACCGTAAATGGTTTCCCGCAACCCTTTAGGCGAGTTTATGCTGTTTGGCTCAGATTATTGTTTGGGCGGTTCGGGACGCGGTAAAAAGCCGTAGGATTGCCACAGGGTATAATCCTTACGGAAGGCTGAAAAATCATCCCAGACCTTTTTGAAAAACGGGTCCTTGGCGGATTGCTCGGCGGCAACCTCTTGCCAGGCCTGTTTGAAGGTTGCCAGCATTTCATCCGACCAGTACATGTTGGTGACCCCGTTTTTTTCCACATTTTCCTTCATGGCCTGCCATTGGATGGCTTCGGTGTATGCAAAAGCGTCGGCGGTGGCAGCCTTGCACATCATCTCCATAACCATTCTCTGATGGTCACTCATACCGTTCCAGACATCCTTGTTGATCAGCAGTTCGAAAGTCGTGGCCTGCTGATGCCAGCCGGGAAAATAATTGTATTTGGCAATCTTCTGAAAACCCAGCAGCTTATCGATGGCCGGCATGGAAAATTCGGTCGCTTCAATGGCCTTTTTCTCCAGGGCCGGAAAAATTTCACCCCCCGGAATCAAGCTCACCGAAGCCCCCAGCTTCTGCATGGCCTGGCCGCCCAGACCAAAAAAGCGCATTTTCAAGCCTTTGAGATCATCCGGTGAATTAATGGGCTTGATAAACCATCCCGATGTTTCGGGCGCAATGATGCCGCACAGCAGGACCTTGACGTTGTAGCCGTGGCTGTCGTACATTTCCTGCCACAATTTCATGCCGTTGCCGTAGTACAGCCAGGCCAAAAATTCACCGGCTTCAGGGCCGAAGGGAATGGCCGTAAAGATCGGGGAAGCCGGAATTTTGCCGGCCCAGTATCCGGAGACAGTGTAGCCCGCATTGACCTTGCCTTTCGAGACCGCGTCCAGGATTTCGAAAGGTGCCACCAGTTTGCCCGGCTCGTAGACTTTCATCTTGATGCTGCCGTTGCTGGCCAATGTGATGCGCTCTGAAACCCATTTAATGGTGGAGCCCAGACCCGGCAAAGTGGTTGCAAAAGCAATTGGTACTTTCAACAACACCGGTTTATCTTTGGCAAGTGCGGGGCTGGCTGAAAAACCAAAAACAGCTCCGAACAAAAATAAGCACACGATGACCATACTCAATTTTTTCATCTTGGTTTCTCCTTTCAATCTGATTTTAACTTTCGGATTTGCAGGTCAGTGGAAATGGACAGATTAATAGAAAAGCAATCACCCCCTCCCTTTTAGTAGCTTTAGTGCTCAAAAAATGCAAGTATCGTTTCGGTTATATAAAAGTAGATATTGAGATTGCGGTAATTTTCCCCCTCATTTGCGACAGGGTTTACGCTTTTTTTTGGGCATATGTTCTTACCATGCCCCCATCAAACAAGAGATCACCGCCGATCAAATATTTGGCAAAACGTGAAAATCCAAAGATAAAGAGGTTGGCCACTTCGATGGGCGACATCATTTCCTTGATACGCGAAAAACCCATCATGACCTCCCGCACGACTTCCTCGGGTGTGATCCCCCGTTGTTCGGCCTGGGCGGGTATCTGATTCAATGTCAGGGCGGTTTTAACAAAGCCGGTGCTGACGGTAAATGAGCGAATCTTGCCTTCGCCTTCGGCGGCAATCGACTGGGTCAAGGCCCGCAGCCCGAACTTGGTGATATTGTAAACGGGCTTGTTAAGGGTGCTGATATGGGCGTGGACTGAGGCCATGTTGCCGATGGCGCCGACCCCGTCACTGCTCTTTCTAATGTGGGGGATGCTCAATTTGGACAGATAAAAGGGAGCCCGCAGCATCAAATTCTGCATGTAATCATATTTCTCCATCGGAAAATTGTCGACCGAATCAATGTGCTGAATGCCGGCAATATTGGCCACGAATTTAATGCTACCGAGTTTGGCGGCCTCTGAGACGGCATGTTCGATGTCTGCGTCCCGGCACAGATCGGTCTTCACAAAAATCATCTGCCCGCCCATTTCACGGGCCAGCTTCTGGGTTTTTTTCCCCTCTGTTTCGTTAAAATCCAGACCGACGGTCATCAAGTTGTTGGTAGCAGCAGCGATGGCTGTCGCCCGGCCAATGCCGGTACCCGAACCCGTGACAATACAGACATTGTGGGTATTGAAATTGTCATCCTCGAGGGTCAAAATGTCGTCACGCTTAATCTCTGGCTCGTGGATATCCATCGGGTTCCTCCTTGAAAATAAGCTCAGATTCGATTGATTAGATGTAACTAAGGGTGGGTCTATGTCAAAATCTGCAAATTTTGGACCAATTGATTGGATGAATTCATTTGGTTGTGGATCGAATGAAATCGTTTCTAAAGGTCGTACGGGAGCCGTTTTACGATCGACATTCATTTTTTTCTCGACAATACCAGCGGATATCGGTATACGCTAATATGTATCAATCAATATACATGTTGCCACATTGATACAGAAGGGGGAGCTATGAAAAGCGGTCAAAAGCAAGGCGCGGTTCCAGAAAAAGTGATCCCATTTCAATCCCAGTCAGACCCTGCCCGGTCCATCGCGATTCAAGATCAATTGGAAGCGTACAAACTGATTTTTGAAAGTATTTACAACGGTATCATGGTCACCGACGCCCGGGGAATCATTACCCATTTCAATAAACCCTACGGCCAGTTTCTGGGGCTTGATCCGGCGGCCCAGATCGGCAAGCATTGTACCGAAGTCGTTGAAAATACGCGCATGCATATTGTGGCCAAAACCGGAAAGCCCGAGATCAACCAGACCCAGCGGATCAAGGGACAAAATATGGTCGTGCAACGCATCCCGATCAAAAAGGACGGTCATGTCATCGCCGTTTTCGGGCAGGTTATGTTCAAAGATGTCAAAGATGTTACCAAGCTGGCCGATCGGCTTTCCCTGCTGGAATCCAAGGTAAAACACTATGAAGAGGAACTGATCAACCTGCGTTCCACCCGCTATACGTTTAACAGCATCGTGGGCAACAGTCTGATCATTCGGGAGCTGAAAAAAGAAGCGCTACAAGCGTCGGCCAATCAATTTCCAGTGCTCATCACGGGCGACAGCGGTACCGGCAAGGAGCTTTTTGCCCAGGCCATTCATCATGCCAGCCCGCGTAAACTTTACCCATTTGTGCGCATCAACTGCTCGGCCATCCCCAAAGATCTGCTGGAATCCGAGTTGTTTGGATATGAAAAAGGTGCGTTTACCGGCGCCAAAACCGAAGGCAAACCCGGTAAATTTGAAATTGCCAGTCAGGGCACGGTTTTTTTGGATGAAATCGGGGATCTGCCGCTGGTGATGCAGCCAAAGCTTTTGCGGGTTGTCGAAGAAAAGGAGTTTGAACGCGTCGGGGGAACCAAAATCATCCGCTCGGACTTTCGGGTCATCGCGGCCACCAATCAAAACCTTGAAGACATGCTGACCGATGAACGCTTCCGCAGGGATCTGTTTTATCGCTTGAATGTCATACCGTTGCATATCCCACCGCTGCGGGAACGCAAAAGCGATATCATACCACTGGTCCAGCACTTCTTAGAGCAAATGACAACCGAGGCCAATCTTCCAAAAGTATCTCTGGATAAAGATGCGGCCGGGGCCCTGAAAAAATATGCCTGGCCCGGAAATGTCCGAGAATTGTTAAACGTCCTTGAAAGAGCCCTGTCTTCAATTGAAGGCGACAGAATTCATTTGTGCGATTTGCCTTTTTATGTGGGCCGCATGCAGAAAAAACTTCCCGAGCAGAATCAGACCGTGATCGACATCAAGGGGGTGCAAGCCCGCGCGGAACGAGAGGCCATTCGATATGCCCTGAAAGAAACAAACCACAATAAGGCCCGGGCAGCCAAATTGCTGGGAATTCATCGCACCCTTTTGTATAAAAAAATGAAAAAATACAACATTGCGCTCAACCCCGAATAACTAACCCAGCATCTGTAGTCCGATTGCTACATGTTACTTATCGTTTCTTCAATGCCTGCCGGGCCTCATTACTGCTTTCATAGATATGCGCGGCCACATCCCGTTTTTGAAGGGCGTCACCGAGTTTCATCCGTAAAAAGGCACTGGTCGTATAACGCGTCACACCCGAGTAATAGTGATCAACCAGATGTTTGACCATATCGGTGTATTCATCCACAATATCAGGCATGATCGTAAAATTATCATAGTTAACGATGGTATAGACTTTTTTCCCTACGGGCTTAACGATCCCTTCCACCGCCTCCTTGACGGCCTGAACATCCTGGGATGATTGGATTGCATAACCTTCAAAATTGACAAAAAACAGGTTTTCGGTTGGATCATACGTCAGGCGTTCTTCTAACGTCAGGGTCAGAAGATCAGCTTTTAAATCCATGGGCAGCGAGCGGAAGATACGTTTATCCATTACCTGGGGTTGCCCTTTGACGATTGGCTCAAATTCCATCTGGGCGAGGATATCTTTTTCAAGGTCCACCCCTGGAGCGATTTCAACCAGTGCCATGCCGTCAGCAGTTAGCGCAAATACACAACGCTCGGTGATGTAGAGCACGGGTTGCTTTTTTTCGAGCGCATAGCGGCCGCTGAAGGTGACATGTTCCACCTGATCAATGAATTTTTTAACCTTGCCCTCCTGAATGATCTGAAAGGCATCATTTTCAATGGAGACCTTTAAACCGGCAGCGGTGAAGGTCCCCAGAAAAATGACCTTTTTAGCATTCTGGCTGATATTGATGAACCCGCCGGCACCGGCCAATTTGGGGCCAAATTTGCTGACATTTAGATCCCCGGCCTTGTCGGCCTGGGCCAGACCCAGAAAAGCCATATCAAGGCCGCCGCCGTCATAAAAATCAAATTGATTGGGCTGATCAATAACTGCTTCGGTATTGGTGGCCGCGCCGAAATTCAGTCCGCCGGCCGGAATCCCGCCGATCACTCCCGGCTCAGCCGTCAGCGTAATGTAATCCAGAATCTTTTCTTCATTGGCGATAATGGCGACGCCCTCGGGCATGCCGATGCCCAGATTCACCACGCTATTGGCTTTCAATTCAAACGCCGCCCTTCTGGCGATGATTTTACGCGGGCTCATCTCCATGGGCTCGATGGATTGCATCGGAATTTTATGTTCGCTGCTAAAAGACGGATTGTAGACTTCCGCAAATGTCTGCCAGTGGTTTTCGGGTCGCGAAACGACCACGCAATCGACCATAATACCGGGAATTTTGACGTGCCTGGCATTCAGGGTTCCGCGGTCCGCAATGCGCTCCACCTGCACGATCACAAACCCGTTGGAATTTTTGGCGGCCGTGGCAATGGCCAGTGACTCCAATGTCAGCGCCTCTTTTTCCATCGTAATGTTGCCGTCGGTATCGGCGGTGGTGCCGCGCAGCAGGGCCACATTGATGGGCAGCGTTTTGTAGGCCAGATATTCATTGCCATCGAATTCAATGAGCTCCACAATATCGTCGGTGGTCAGCGCATTAATTTTGCCACCGCCGTTGCGCGGATCAACAAAAGTGCCTAAACCGACGGTGGTGATGGTACGGGGTTTATGGGCCGCGATATCGCGGTACATGTGTGAGATGACTCCCTGGGGCAGGTTATAGGCCACAATTTTATTCTCGATTGCCAGTTTTTGCAGTTTGGGCACCAGACCCCAATGGCCGCCGATCACCCGTTGAACCAAACCTTCATGCCCTAAATGGTTCAAGCCCCTTTCAGCGCCGTCCCCCTGCCCGGCGGCATACAGCAAGGTCAGTTTTTTGGGCTTACCGTTGCTGATGAAATAGGTTTCAAGCGCTATGGCGAGCTCCTCGGCGAATCCGATACCGACAAATCCACCGGTCGCCACCGTATCCCCATCTCGAATGACGCGCACGGCTTCTTCGGCAGACACGACTTTTCCTTTTTTAGCACGTGCCCCAGGCAAATTGGAAAGCAACGGATGTG
>CAZJHF010000054.1:7723-9043 GCA_964545505.1 uncultured Desulfobacterales bacterium
ACGACTTTTCCTTTTTTAGCACGTGCCCCAGGCAAATTGGAAAGCAACGGATGTGCATGTTCTTTTTCTTTACCTATATTTTCCTGAGTCATTTGGCACCTCCTTGACCAAAATGATGGTTTAAAAACAATATGGCCCCCGAATCCGCGATCCCATTATGTTGCTGATCGGCCCGATGGGCAGATCGCTCAGTACCCGGAATTTTAACTAAGATAACCGTAAAAATGTACAGCCTTCAATTTAATTCGCTTTGCAAATTTAATGCCTTTTAATTGGGTAAGGGTAAAATTTTTAGAAGTGAAAATAATGGTGATCTATAGCAGAAACGCTCAAAAACCACTGTATCCTGTTACTTTAAATGGTTTTTGTAAAACGCAAGGGTCAATTCCCATGAATCCTGATGGGCCATTGGATTATATTTATCGCCTGGCCACACGAATGAGTGATTGACATCGGGATAGAGAACATAACGGTGATCAACGCCGTATTTTTTACAGGCCACATCCAAATCGATGGTATTTCCAGCGGAAACGACCGTATCCAGTTTGCCGTGAAATGATAATACCGGGCAGGATAGGTTTTGAATAAAACCCAGCGGGTCCGATCGATTCAACGGCAGATGATCAAATTCTTCCAGGCCGTTTTTCCAGGCGGTCAGCCCGAAATAGTTAACGACGGCCTTAACCCGGGGAATCAACGAGGCCATAATCAGCGCCAGGCCGCCACCCCGACTGAAGCCGATCAACCCCAGTTTATTTGCATCCACTGATGATTGTTGTTTCAAAAATGCGATTGATTGTAGAATATCATCAGCGCGAAGTTCGCTCCAATGGGAACGCGCCGAGGCGCCGCCAAACCAGGTCAGCGACAACGCCGCAAAGCCTTCTCGGGTTAGCTGGCGGGCTATTTGCTCATGGTTGGATTTATGACCGTCGCTACCATGAAAAATAATCACTGTGGCACAAGCAGCTTGGTCCTCCGGTAAACTCAAAAAGCCGGGAACGGTGATATCCCCGGCCGGATAGGTAATCTTTTTTGTTAACAAGCGCATTTAACTTCCGGTATACATCCTTTCCTGAACATGCAGTGTGGCAAAATTAAATTCACCGCCAAGGGTGACCGCTGCCAATGCGGCCGCATAGTCTTTCGCACTATGTATGCCGGCAATTTTCAGCGCTTCCCTCGCCATTGGCGGAATAATCCCTTCCGGACTGGAGGTGATGCCCACTTCGACATTGGGCAGTTCAACGCCAAAAATTAAATTATTCCCCTGGATTTTGGCATACACTTTTTGGTAACAGGCGACGATAAAAGGACGGG
>CAZJHF010000054.1:9143-10266 GCA_964545505.1 uncultured Desulfobacterales bacterium
CGGGATGATTTCACCGCCCATTCCGGTATAGGCAGGCCAGCCTATTTCTTCGGTAACACCCTGGCGATCAAGTTCAATCCAGGAGAAAAAATCGTCAATGGGTCGCCCTAGATTTTTTTCATAAATCTCAACGGGTATCTTTTGCTGGGCAGACACATATCTTCCACGTCGATTGCGGGGTGAAGGCTTGACATCGCCGTCTCTGCCCATACCGACGACCGACAATCTGCACGGAATGCCCTGCTTTTTAAATAGGGCATCGATTTTAACCTTGGCCATTCCTGCTGCGTGGGATGTTTGCCCGTGGCCCCGATGATTCTCAAAACGGGAATAAAAACAGCAGTGCAAAATCAAATCGTTATGATGCTGTTTATACAGGAAATCAACATCGTAGATCTCACCCTCCCAATCTTTAAGCTGGGCCTCGGTAATTTGAGGGATAATTTCGGGCAGGTTTTCTTTGATCACGTTTCGGGCCTTTTCGCGATCTTCTTCACTATCAAAAACAAATGACAGATTCCGGGCGGCCACGGCCCAATCGGAAACTTTAACCTCGATGGGGCCGAATTTATTCAATTTAAAACAGCCGACGCTAATGCCCAAATGCCCAATTCCCGGTCCCCAGCAAAGAATATTTTGAAACGTTTTACTCACGTCGCCAGCAACAGTAACCTCACCGGCATAGCTATAATAGTCTTCAGCGCCGCCAATATAATTATTGACAAAGGGGCTGTAACGCTTTTCTTCGTCCAATATTTTCAAGGAGGTGCCGCAGAGTCCACAATTGACATCGGTGTCTTCAGCCGCCAAGGTCCAGAGGGTACCGTCTTTTGGGCAGCGATAGGCTATCTGATAGGGCTTTTCTGGCAGGACAATGTGATGAAATTTTTGGCCGCATTTATTCTCAATAAACAGGCGGCGTGCCATGGCCGCAATTGCAATATAGTCCGGCGTCGGGGCACCTTCCTTTTGGGCCGCCTGTTCAGCTTTCCAGGGTGCAATCTTGCCCTCAAGGATCATGTCCGCTATCTTCTTTACAGTATTTTAAGGACGCATCATATCCTCCAGCCTACAATCAACAAAAGGTTTGGATTTCAACTGCCTAACTGGGAAATTTTAAAAC
>CAZJHF010000054.1:10366-13876 GCA_964545505.1 uncultured Desulfobacterales bacterium
CTGACAACGGCCTCACCATCCAATATTTCGGTTCCGTCCTGATTGAGACACACTGTTTTTAAGCGCACCCGATTTTTTTCAGTTTCCATTTCGATGATCTCAACACGCGCGGTGATCGTATCCCCAATCCGCACAGGGGCCAGGAAATTAAGGCTCTGCTGCAAATAAATGGTCCCGGGACCTGGCAATTTGGTTCCCAGAAGGGTAGATATCAGACCCGCTGCAATCATGCCATGGGCGATACGGGTTTTGAAAAACGTATTTTTGGCATATTCCTCATTAATATGCGCCGGATTAAAATCTCCGGTAATCCCAGCATACAGATAAATATCTGTCTCAGAAATCGTTTTTGCAAACTCTGCCGTTTCCCTCACCTTTAACTCTTGAATCGTTTTACCTATCATTCTATGATCCCTCCTTTAAATTTAGCATCATAAACAACAAAGACCGGGTTAATCAAGTTCCGTTTTTGTATCCTGGCTTCATAGCGTTTTGCCTGCTCAAAGCTGTTAAAACACCATCCGGTCCGATAGCGGATATTGTAAATTTAGTATACACATGCTAAGAAAAACGCAAGTAAAGCTCAATCATACAAAGATCTTCCAGATAAGAGAACCCATTTATGAATGACCATCCAAATGATAAAATCCTTGGTTACGCCTGCGCATATACGCCCCTGGTATTGCTCGATGCTGGCGGCTACACGCCCTATCGTATCCTGCCGATGAGCGATTGCCCGGACCAAGCCGGTCAGCTGCTGCACGACAACCTCTGCCCGCATGTCAAACGTATTCTGGATCGCGCCATCAGCAAGGATCTGCCGGATCTTGAAGGTATCGTATTGATGAACAGCTGCGATGCCATGCGGCGCCTGGCGGATGCATGGGCACACGTCAGACCGGATGATAAGATCATTTTTCTGGATCTGCCGGCTACAGCAGACGATGCGGCCATCGCCTATTTTACAGGCGAATTGAGCCGCCTGAACGACGCGCTTTCAGAGTGGTGCGGACATCCCATCACCCATCGCCATCTAGCAGCAAGCATTGCGCTATACAACAAATTACCGCCCCTTTTCAGTCGGTTAAGCGAACGCTTACGCCGGGGCCAGCTGAAAGGCGGTAGTGCCAGAATGCAAACGCTTTATAATGCGGCTATGTCGCTACCGTTTGACAACAGCCTGGAAACAATAGAGCAGATTCTGGCGGAACCGCAATCAAAAGACCCGCAGCTTGACGGCATCCCCGTATTTCTTTTTGGCAACGTCCTGGCAGACCCGGAAGCGTTAAGGTTGTTTGAGTCCTGCGGGGCCCGCATTATCGAAGATGATCTTTGCACCGGCTCAAGGCTGTTTAAGTCGATAGAATTTGATGAAAACCGGGATGCATTACCGCAAATTTCACGCAGCCTGTTAAACCGACCGCCCTGTGCCCGGACATTTGATCCGGCTCAACCGCTGAAGATGGCCGAAGACATTTTAGGCCGTGCCCGGGCTTCGGGCGCCCGCGGCGTCATCGGCCAGACGATTAAATTTTGCGACCCTTACCTGGACCGCTTGCCGGCCGTGCGCGAAACCTTGCGAAAGGCCGGCATCCCGTTATTGCTGCTTGAAGGCGACTGCAGTCTGCGAACGATTGAACAGCAACGAACCCGAATCGAAGCGTTTATCGAAATGCTCGATTAATATTTTGTGCCACGATGCCAGACCCATGTGATAACGAAATAATCTATCACGAAAGCACGAAATTATGTGAAACACGAAAAAGGAAAAAAATAATTTTCGTGCTTTCTAGATTTCGTGTTTTCGTGGTTAAACAATGCAGCCTCAAGGGGCAATGCTGAAAAATCATTTAACTTAAGCCGAATTTAAGAAAAGGCGAAACACTATGATGTACCCATATTTTAATGATATGGCCGCCGGTATTGAAGCCAAGATTCAACAGGATCCGGATTCGCCCAATCCCCGAAAAAAATATGCGCTGGAGACGGCCCGGCTTGGCAGTCGCCTGTATTCCGGCAAAGACACGGTTGCCTGGTGTGGTATTGCCGTCCCGTTTGATCTGCTCAACGCCATGGGCATTACCTCCTGTTTTGTTGAATTCGTGGGCGCCGTGCTGGCTGCAACCGGCATGGCCGATCCCTTCCTGGAAGAAGCCGAGCAAGCCGGTTTTGTTGGCGACACCTGTGGATTCCATCGCACGGTCATTGGCGCCGCCCGGAAACAAATCATGCCCGAACCGGATATTCTGATCGCCACCACCTGCCCCTGCTCGGGTGGGATTGCCATTATGGAAAACCTGGCGCGCATATTTAACAAAGAACTATTTGTGTTGAACGTTCCCCAAACAGATGAACCGCAGAATGTGCGTTATCTGGCGGATCAATTAAAGGATATGGTCGAATTTATCAGCCGTCACACCGGCAAACCGTTAAACCTGGAGCGTCTGCGCAGGGCGGTTGAACGCACAAATAAGGCCAGCGCGATAATGAAGGCCGCCTACCGTCTCGCCCAACAAATACCATCGCCGACAAATGGTCGTCTGCTCATTAATTTTGGAATCGTCTGGCCCCTTTTTATGGGCACACCGGCTGCAATCGAAATTGCCCAGGCGTATCTCGACGAATTCACAGCCCGCATTAAAAACGGAGCTCCGGGTGTCGCGGATGAAAAGCTACGACTATTGTGGATTCAAAATCGCATTCAATTCAACAATCCGCTGGTCGAGCTGCTGGAAAAGGAGTATCAGACCAACATCGTCTCGGATGAATTAAACGATATCTACTGGGATCCGATTGACCCTGATGATCCCTATCCCGGCATGGCCCGCCGCGCCATAACCATTCCATTTAACGGCAACATACAGGACCGCATTAAACACCTCCGCAAGCTCGCA
This sequence comes from uncultured Desulfobacterales bacterium, assembly GCA_964545505.1. Lineage (GTDB taxonomy): Bacteria > Desulfobacterota > Desulfobacteria > Desulfobacterales > JAHEIW01 > JAHEIW01. Next base: position 13,261 of record CAZJHF010000054.1, read on the forward strand.
CGCGCCTATCAATTGGACGGGGCTATCAACCCATGCAACTGGGGCTGCCGTCAGGGCACCGGTGCTAAAGGAATGATCAGCGAAGGTCTTAAAGAAATCGGTATACCGGTGTTAAACTTAGAAGTGGACTGTGTGGATAAGCGCAATTTTGCCGAGGGCCAGTTGCGAACCCGCCTCGAAGCGTTTATCGAAATGTTGGAGAACCGTCCCCGCCCGCTACAATAGCACGATGTTTGCTTCAGTCACACAACACCAATGAACCAAAGCTTTTATTATTAGGTTTCAAGTGTCAGTCCCCTGGTTCAAGGTTCAACGTTCAAAGGTTCAGAGGTTGGATCACTGCGGTCAGATGACAGATATGAAAAACAAGAATGGTCTATCAAGGATTGATCAGCCAGAAGCGAGCAGCGAAGGGCGATAACCCTTGAATCGTTGAACCCTGAACCCTGCTTGTGGGGGCATAGCGTGAAACGCGAAGCCTCAAACCCAGAACCTTTGAACATTGACAACCCGGTGTGTATCCGATAGGATTTGTCGATTTTCATCAGGTTTAGGATCGGGGAAAAGGCATGATTATCGGATTAGATGTCGGGGGTACCCATACCGATGTGGTCCT
>CAZJHF010000055.1:0-13809 GCA_964545505.1 uncultured Desulfobacterales bacterium
CCCGAACCCGGGATTTATTCTGCACAGGATGACAATGGTGAGCACAAATAAAAGACCCAGTAGAATCGCGGGTAGGATACCGCCCAGAAAAAGCTTGATGATGGACTGTTCGGTCTGAAGGCCAATGATAATCAGCAAAACGCTGGGTGGCATCACCGTTCCAAGGGTTCCGCCGGTAACAACCGTACCCGCACTCAAGCGCGTATCATAGTTGTATTTTTTCATTTGCGGTAACGCAATGGCTGCCATGGTGGCCGCTGTGGCCGTATTGGATCCGCAAATGGCTGCAAAAAATTCGTCTGCGGCAATGGTGGCAATCGCCAGCCCGCCGCGCCAGTGGCCTACCCATTTATAAGCCGTATTATACAGCTTTTCGGCGATTCCGGAGTTAAATGCCAGATATCCCATTAATATGAACAGGGGGATAACCGTAAGGCCGTATTTGGAAAAAGTGCCCCAGATATCGGTGCCGACCATCGCAAAAGCGGCCTTGAAAGACACCAGGTAGGCAAAGCCGCAGAAACCCACAACGGCCATGGCAAAACCCACCGGCATACCCAATAAAAACAGAACTAAAAGCAGGATAATAATTCCGAGAATGCCTACAAGTTCAGGGCTCATCGACCGTTCCCCTGGCCTCTAAATATGGATTTAAGCAAGTCCACAAAAAAAGTAAACGCCAGAATTAAACATCCCAGGGCAACGGCGTATGTGAACGGATAATAGACAATCTGCAACGTCTCTGTAACTTCGCCTGTTTCACGGAGTGTGTTCGCATATTTAAAAACCTGCCAGGCCACAATTCCAAAGAAAATCATGCAAATTAGATAATTAACCGTATTCAGGATTTTCTGGGTTTTTTTTGAAAATCGCAGCACCACAATGTCGACGGCTATGTGACTGCCCTTGCGTTGGGCATAGGCCAGCGCAAATGCGGTCACGACCGCACCGAAATATCCCATCAGTTCAAAAGTGCCGCGAAGCGGAAGCCAGAATAAACGGATAATGATGTTGGCACCGGTAATGGAAATCATGGCGATTAGAAACAGACCCCCTATCCATAAAAGGGCCTGGTTAAAGAAATTGCTTATCTTTTCAAGAACCACCATACATCCATCCACAAAGCGGCAAATTGTGCTTAACCTATCGTTTCACCCGCTTATCCGAAGCACCGTTTTTTGCATCCTGCCAACTGAGGCGGGTACCAGGGCCCGCCTCAGTTTTTTCTGAGTGCATTCGTCATTTTCTATTTTCAGCAACAAGAAAACCGCGACCTTATGTCACTGACCATACCGATCTACTGATTTTTCTTCATAAAGGTTTTTATATCCATCACGATTTCATTTGCGGGGTAGCCTTTCTGCTTGGCACCGGCAATCCAATCAGTCTTAATGGGATCGAGCAGACTGTCCCATTTTGTCTTTTGCTCTTTGGATAGCGTAATGACTTCTACTCCCTGGGTTTTCTTGGACCAATCTATTGCTTCAATAATATGATTATCCATATAGTTGCCGGTCCATTCCGAATGTTCGCGGGCCAGATCTTCCATTACTTTCTGGACATCTATTGGTAGCGAATTCCATTTGTCCAAATTCATGACCACCGAAAACGGATAGATGACTGCATCGGTTACGGTTACATATTTGCAAATCTCGGCAAATTTAAAATCCTTCATGACTTCAAGAGATGAAAACAGACCCTTGACGACACCTTTTTGCAATGCTTCGGGGGTTGCGGACATCGGCATACCGATCTGGTTGGCACCCCAGGCTTTTAGCGTTTTGGCTGCGCCGCCGGAGGCTCGTAAATCCAGGCCCTTAAGGTCGGCCAACGATCTAACCGGCACCTTGGACATAATGTTGGAAGGACCGGATGTGTACATACATAAAACTTTCACCTTGGAAAATGATTTGGGTTTATATTTGGAATATAAATCCCACAGAGTCAGGCTTGCAACGCGCGCATTGGGAAAACCGAAAGGCAAACTGGTGGCATTGGTTATCACAAAACGCCCCGGTTGATAGGCCATGACGAGTGTACCGATATCCGCCGTACCGGCAATGACGCCATCCATCATATTTTTGGCCCCCAGCAACGTGCCGCCGTGAAAAGCGTCTATCTTCACCTTACCGCCGGTTCGTTTTTCCACTTCTGCGATCCATCTTTCAAGTTGTACTCCCACAAAGGTCTTGGCAGGCGCAAATTGGGCGTAACTTAACTTGATCGGTTCCGCCGCCATCGCAGAGGCCGGTATAAACAAGCTGAAAACCAGTGGCAATGCAATAATCAAAAAAACAACAACGGATAACTGCTTTTTCATTTTCAAGCCCTCCTTTTTAAATTAGGGTTATGATGTCAATTCCAAATGGTCCATATTGCAGGCTACGGCAATTACAACCACAGCATTCTATTCCTCGATGATACAAGCGTCAGCATCATCACTACCAAGTTCCTGACCGCAAGGATCCAGACCCTTTTTTTCCCTGAGGGCCGCCAGAACTCTTTCGGGCGTGATGGGCAAATCCTTGATGCGCACACCAATGGCATCGTAAATGGCATTGGCAATCGCCGGCGCAGTCGGCACACATCCGGGCTCACCAATGCCTTTGGCACCAAAAGGGCCGGCTTCATCGTAGGTTTCAAGAACCGGTGCTTCAATCGGAACGACGTCTTTGGCGGTCAGAATTTTATAGTCCCGGAAATTGGGGTTCATATTTTGCCCTTTTTCAGAAATAACCTGCTCGGTGAGGGCATACCCCACCCCCATCATCACACCGCCATACACCTGGCCTTCCAAAAGCATGGGGTTGATCGCCTTACCGATATCATGCGCGGCAATATATTTAATAATTTTTATCTTGCCGGTTTCTTCGTCTATTTTTACCCGAACACCATGGGTACCGAACGTATATGTCATAGAGGTGTTGCCGCGAAAATCTTTGTCTACGTTTTCGTTGTCCGGATCGTAAAAATATTCTGCCATCAGCATCTGACCGCCCTGGCTGAAATGGGCTTTTCGCAAGAGTTTTCCGATCTCCAATTTTTTTTCGGGATCGTCTTTATGAATGAGGTGACGATTTCGTAGAATAATTTTTTCCAAAGGCGCTTCAAGTTGCTTGGCGCCCAGCTCAAGAATGCGGGCTTTGATCTTGCGTGCGGCGCCCAGCGCCGAATTGCCAGCAACAAAAGTTGTTCGGCTGGCATGCGCACCGACATCCCATGGACAGATATCCGTGTCGCTGTGAATGACATGAATGTCTTCCATTTCCAAGCCGAGCTCTTCGGCCACGATCTGCGCGATAACCGTGTCAGATCCCTGTCCCATATCCGTGGCGCCAGTGAAAAGATCAACCTTGGCAAAATCGTCCATTTTTATAATGGTCCCACAGCCGTCTGACTTGTAGACCCGTGCACCCCCGCCCACATGAATCAGCGATGCCATGCCGATGCCTTCGCTTTCCTTTTTGGGCCGATCCCATTCCAATTTTTCTTTGACCGTATCCATACATTCCGACAGGCCGCAGGTGGTGATGCGCAGTCCCTGGGTGGACACATCTCCGGACTGGTTGGCATTAATGCGGCGAAACTCAGCCGGGTCAATACCGGCAGCTTCGGCCAGCATATCCATCGTACTTTCGACCACAAAGGTTGCCTGAGGATTACCATAACCGCGCATGGCCTGGGCATAAGTGTTGTTGGTATACACACATTTGGCTTCATAGCGAACATTGGGTACGCGATACAGTGTTGTCATGACCATGATCATGACATGTGGTGTGGTGGCACCCCATGAGGTATAGGCCCCATTATCCAGGATCATGGACGCGTCGCGGAAAAGCAGTTTCCCGTTTTTGTCGCATCCTTGGGAGATATAGGCGATGGTCGGCTGCCGGGTGGAGGTTGCAATAAACTCTTCAGCACGATCGAATTCGACCTTCACCGGTCTGCGGGTGTGAAAAGCCAGTAAAATGGCGATATATTCATAGGCATAGGTATCCAGCTTGCTGCCGAAGCCCCCGCCGATGCAAGGTTTGATCACCCGAACCCGGCGCCCCTTCAATCCCATGGTATTTAGGGCCCCGAGGAAGTCCTTCTGGGCCAGTGATGGAATCTGGGTATTGGAATGAATGGTCAGATTATTGGCGGGATCAAATTCGGCGATGGCACCGCTGGTACCCAAACAGCAATGGGTCACCCAGGTGGTGCTGAACCGGTCTTCAACGACATAAGCGGCTTCTTTCCTGGCGGCATCTACGTCTCCATAATGCAACTTCCAGGGCATTTTCAATACGTTGGTTTTGTGCGCCTCATGGATTAATGGCGCTCCTTCTTTCATGGCCGCTTCCGGGTCAAAGATAGCCGGCAAGGCCTCATAAGTCACCTCAATGAGCTTTAATGCCTCCTCAGCTATTTCGGATGAGGTGGCTGCCACCGCCGCGACCTCATCGCGAAAAGAGCAAACTTTTCCCTTCTTTAGCGGCCGATTGTCCTTGTAGACCCCCATGCGGATATCGGGGATATCCTCTCCGGTTAGTACTGCCATAACGCCAGGCAACTCCCGGGCTTTGGACGTATCAATTTTGACAATTTTGGCATGGGCATACTTGCTGTATAAAATTTTACCGTACAGCATCCCAGGCATTTTTAGATCCTGAATATATTGCGCCCGTCCGGTGGCCTTATCGGCGGCATCCAGTTTGGGTACTCTTTTGCCAACTGAACACAAATTCTGCATCAGTTATCTCCTTAATTTATCGAAAATAGAAGTAGTGTAAACTCGTTTTAAAACCCCATCTTTTGCCCGATGGCTCGGCCCAATTCGTTTCAAAAGTGGAGCGTACACGGTAGTACGCGAGCATTTTGAAACGGATTGTAACACAGCCATCGGGCAAAAGATGGGGTTTTAAAACGAATTTTTATTCTCCGCGATCCCCTTCATCTGACTTAAAAGCCACCACATGCGGCTCATCGTCTTCGAAGCCGCTAACGGCTTTAATCGAGTCCATAATCTGTACATACCCGGTACAACGGCATATATTTCCAGCGATGGACTCTTTGATTTCATCTTCTGATGCATTCGGTGTCTTATCCAACAAGGCTTTGGCCGACATGATCATGCCCGGTGAACAGAAACCGCATTGGATACCCCCATTTTCTACAAAGGACTTTTGAATGGGGTGCAGGGTTCCATCTGCGGCGGCCAATCCTTCAATGGTGGTTAACTGCTTGCCATCGATTTCAGCAGCCAGATACAAACAGGAATTTACGGCTTTGTCATCTACAACGATGGTACAGGCTCCGCATTCACCGCTGCCGCAACCCTCTTTGGTTCCGGTATACCCCAGTTCTTCCCGAATCAGATGCAACAGGGTCCAATGATCTTCGATGGCCATTTTCATTGGATTCCCGTTAAACGTAAATGCTATTTCCCTTGCCATTGAAAAATTCTCCTAGAATTTAATATTATCGATTAAAATATCAGTTGCAATTCGCAGCAGTTTTTTTCACCACAGAGTTCACAGAGCCCACAGAGAAATTACTTAAGTTTTTAGCTTTAAACAAAGACTTCAGGCTAAATCAAAACTCTGTGTTCTCTGTGTCCTCTGTGGTAAAATTATCTTTATCCGCATTCCGACTTCACACTTCTCATTGCTTCTCTTTGGCGCGTTCAAGCGCTTTGAGTCCCATGCGCTTCACCAGCACACCCACCATTTCCCGCCGGTACCAGGCCACACCGCGAATGCTATCGCGAACCTTTGATTCCTGACCGGCAATACGTCCGGCCTCTGCCAGGGTGCTTGCATGCATGGTTTTTGCCTTTAAGTATTTTTCAGCCTCCAGCGCCCTGAAAGGCGTCGGGGCCGCTACCCCCAGGCAAACTCTAGCCTTGGCGCAGGTCAGCATATCTTTTTCAAGGCTCAATAAAACGCCCGCACCCAGCATCGGCAGCTCCATGGCCTCACGGCGGCCATGTTTGATGTAAGCGCTGCCCGTGCGCGGCAGCGGCGGCGGAATGACAATTTCAGTCAGAATTTCACCGGCTTCGAGATCGCACTGTCCCGGCCCCAGAAAAAAGCGCCTGAGTTCAATTGAGCGCTGACCTTTGGTGCCATAGATGTTGGCTTTAGCATCCAGTGCGATTAACGGAATAGCACCATCAGCTGAGGGTACGGCGTTAACCAGATTACCGCCAATGGTAGCGACATTGCGAATCTGCACGGATCCGATATTTTTAATAGCATCATGGATAATCGGATATCGATGCTGAACCAGCGACGATTCTTCGATGGATCCGTGAGTACAAAAAGCACCGATGTATAACTCGCCTGTTTCCTGATTTAAAAAGGGGCGATCCTGACCGATAATATGCTTTAGTGATATCAGATAATGCGGTGCCAATTTCCCTTCTTTGACTTTCACCAGCACATCCGTACCCCCGGCAATATATTTGGCGCTTTCACCATGCGATACATGCATCGATATGGCTTCATCCAGGGTTTTAGGCGTTAAATAAGTAAACTGTTTCATTAAGATTCCCCTATAACAATTAGAAAATACTTTAAATAATATAAATATCTAAAATTGTAAATGAACGCGCATCCTGTAACACGTTTTTTATCCAATCTTGAGCACGATAGCGGCTGCCGTGTCCCCTGCAGCACATCCTGCAAAAAGCATATAGCCGCCGCCTTTCATGGCCGTTTCTTCGATGCCTTCAATGATCAGACGCCCACCGGTGGGCCCCTGCGGATGGCCGAAAATCAGAGAAGAACCATAGTTGTTCATACCGTCGACATCCACTCCCAGATGGTTGGCCAGGTGGATATCATTGGCTGCAAATGGGTTATGCGTCTTAATAACACTAACGTCCTCGGCACCAATATTGGCCTTTTCCAATGCCATCTGAACGGCCGGAAATACCGCCGCAGCCATAAAAGCCGGTTTCACACGCGCATACCCGTAAGAAATTACCTGGATCTCTATGTTTGAATCGGCACTGAGTTCCTTGGCCTTATCCCGTGTGGTTACGGTGATGCCGCAATTGCCGTCAGCTGGATGGGTCTGGGCGCCGAAAGTGTGAACGCCATCGGGCAGTACCGGTCTTAATTTAGCCAACCCTTCGGCGGTGGTTTCCATAATACCTTCGTCGGCGTCAAACATAATGGTTTTCTTCCTGGACACTTTTACTTCCACCGGAAACATATATCGTTTTTGAAAAGCACGATCATCAGCTAATGCATCCAGATATTGCTCATAGCGGTGGAAAGCCACCGCATCACACTGCTCCCGGGTAATGCCAGCCTCAGCCGCCACGTTCTCGGCTGTTTTAATCATTGCTTCTCCAGCCCAGGGATCCTTATTGAAGTTATCCATTACCCAGTCTTCAGATGTGACCTGCCCGCCAGGCCCTATGGGATTCGGCCAGACGGAATGTGGACCATTTGAGCAGCGGTCAGTCATCAAGCAAAACGGGGCCTGGTAAAGACCCGTCTCTACACCCATGCTCGCCAGGTAAACCGCTACGGTAGATGTTGAACAGGCCTGACTCACTAACAAACCGGGTACGCCCTCGGCCCCCGTAAGCGCAGCGGACCAGGGACCGCCATAAAAGGCATGCGGCTGGTGAACGCTGATGCCCAAAAAAGTATAATCGAATAGTTTGGGATCCCAGCTCTTGTTTCCGATCCAGCGCTTGGCCGTGGCTGCACCCAGCGTAATCGAGTTCTCGTTTGCCAGGGTTCCTTGCCAGCGCGAAAAAGGCGAGCTGTAGTACCCCCCGTAAGGTATAAACGCTTTTTTTAACATCTCAAATTCCTCCTTCTCATTTAAAACTTGAAGTTTATTTAATAAATCACTTAAATCTTAGTTGCATAATGTATTTAATGAAAATTAGGTACTATAGTGGCATTATAAAATAGGATAGTTTTTGCAAGGTCAAGGAAGACGCAGATTTTTATTGGAGGCATACCTGAGAGTATGTCGAGGATAAAAATCTGAGCCTGACACAGAGATTGCGAAAAATAGCCATTTTAAGGTGTCACTATTCGGGACGGTTATCGAAAAACCGTCTAGACTTCCTCTCTGATCTGGGCAATGAGCCATAAGGTACCACTTCGACATCAGCGCTGACCATGATTTTATTTTTTATTTCGGAGCTGACCGTTTGGGCCAGCTCAGGCATACGGGATTGTTCAAAGTCTTCCTTGCATTCTAGCCGAATGGTCATATAGTCTTTACCGTCTTCTTTGCGGTCCAGATGCAGCTGGTATTCACAGCTGGCATCTGCAATCGTGGAAAGCGCCTCATCAATCTGCCCGGGATAGATATTCACGGCTCGAAAAATAATCATATCATCTGATCGTCCTAAAATTCTGTCGTGCATCGGCATAACATTTCCACAGGAACACGCATGATCGATCAGGCGAGTCAGATCACGGGTCCGGTAACGAATGAGCGGAGCGGCTTCCTTGCACAGGGTCGTCACGACCATTTCTCCAATCTCGCCGGGAGCAACCGGTTCCAATGTTATTGGATCCAGAATTTCAAGAATATAATAGTCCGCCCAATAATGAATGCCTTCATGGTGATGACAGTCCAGACCGGTGCCGGGCCCATATAGCTCCGTCATACCGGTAATATCAAACATATCCTCCAGACCCAGCAAATCTTTGATACGCTCTCGCATGGCATCGCTGCTGCGCTCGGAACCGAATATTATTTTTTTAAGTGCTATTTTATCCTTAAGGCCCCGGCGGTTGACTTCTTCAGCCATCAACAAACCCATCGATGCGGTGCAGCACATGACGGTGGACTGCAGGTCCACCAAAAACTGACATTGCATATCCACGTTACCAGGGCCGACCGGAAGCGCCATGGCACCAAATCTTTCGCATCCCAGCTGGAAGCTGGCACCTGCCGTCCAAACCCCGTAACCGACGGCAATCTGTACCCGATCTTCTGAATTCAGACCGGCCATTTGATAGCAACGGGCAAAAAAATGAGTCCAATCGTCGATATCCTTCTGGGAGTAAGCCAAAATTTTGCGTTTGCCGGTGGTACCCGATGACGCGTGGATTCTAACCACTTCTGATTCAGGTACAGAAAGCAGTGGAAATGGATATCCTTCTTTCAGATCATCGGCAGTTATAAAGGGTAGTTTTTGAAGGTCATCCAGGGAATGGATATCTTGCGGCTGAATGCCGGCATTATCGAGTCGTTGGCGATAAAAATCAGAACCCCGGTAAGCGTGCGCAACCGTCCATTGCAAACCGTCTAGCTGATGTTTTTTAAGAGCTTCAATATCTTTAAATGACGGCATGAAGGTTTTCGGCATTCTCTATCTCCGTCAGCTATATATTGTTTGTAGGGGCAGGGTTTATCCCCGCCCGATATAACGGGATATTTTCAATAAGGGCGGGGATAATCCCCGCCCCTACCTATCTTTTATGAGCCGCTTTTTCTCTGCTCTCGCAATTTCTGCGTTTTCGCCAGATCAACCTTCAGCGTGTTTGGATCGATGACCACACCGTAGTCGGCTTGTGCCCGCTCGATACTCACATATTCGTTGCGAACATCCTGTGCGACTGCCTGGGGATCTCTTTTCAGTGCGTCGCCATATCCCCCACCACCGGCGCTGATAAACTGGATAACATCACCGGATGCACATAAAGTCAATCCGCTGGAGTCACCGTCTTGTTCGTTAACGATAAATTGCGCTTTGTTGGCAGCTGTGCCTTTAAACAGACCACCAGGCGGATATCGGTATCTGCCGGCTTGAATCGCAATCGAAGTTGGCGCTTGCGGGGCAAATTCATCGTCCGGAACCCTGATGACAAACTTTCTACCCAGACCGCCACGCATCCGACCGGGACCGCCTGAATCGCATAGCAGACTACGCTCTTCCACAAGAAGGGGCGTGTCGCTTTCGAAAATTTCAACAGGCGTGTTGGCACCGTTGGCCGGGAAAATAGCGCAATGGTGCCCGTCCATATGACTGCTGGCGCCCATTCCGCCACCGCGTATGATCATGGTCAACCAGGGATTACCGTTAAAGCGCTTGCCGTAAAAGATATTGGTTTGAGCGGGCGTGCCGCCGCTTTCGGAAATGATGTTGTCCGGAGTCGCTTTGGCCAAAGCTTTGAATACCATTTCGGTCATGAAATGACCGATTTGCATGCGGGCAGCAACAGCTGCCGGAAAATTGCAATTGACGACACTGCCTTCCGGTGCCGTCATCTTGACCGGGCGGATCGCTCCCTCATTGATCGGTATATCCGGATCAAAGGCACTTTTAACAGCCATAAAAGCATAGGCAAAGGTAAAATTGTAAACCACATTGCCGCCCCAATCGACCTGCGGCGACGTCCCCTCAAAATCGATATGAATATCACTGCCTTTGACGGCGACTTTCAGTTTGACATCAATATCTTTTCTCTGGCCGGCACCTTCAATAACACCTTCATAGGGATAGACACCGTCCGGAATTTTGCTGATGGCCGCCCGCATACTGCTTTCGGTTCGATTGATGATTTCATCTGCCAGATCATCAAGTGTATCCAGGCCCTCATCTTTTAGCATTTCGATGACTTTCTGGGCGCACACATGATTGGCGGCAATCTGAGAGCGGATATCCCCATTGACTTCTTCTGGGGTTCTCACATTCCAGCGGATCATGTCCAGCACCGGTTCATTCAGAACGCCGGCATCGTAAAGTTTAATAGGCGGGATAAATAATCCTTCTTCATAAACCTGCCGGTTATCAGAAGCGACTCGACCACCGATGTCCGAATGATGAAAAACACAGGCCGTAAAAGCCACCGGGCGTTCTTTGTAAAAAATGGGGCTCAGTACGCAGACATCATTCAAATGGCCCGCCAGCAACCAGGGATCGTTGACAATAAAAACATCCCCTGGCTGGTATTGTTCCAGCGGGATTGAATTAACGATGGTTTTGACCCCCAGCGCCATTGCCCCGGCCTGACCCGGTGTGCAAAAGGTCCCCTGCACCAGTTCCTGACCCCGGCTGTCGGTAAACATGCAGGTATAATCATGGGCATCGCGCAAAAGGCTTGAAAAAGCGGTGCGGGCGACCGAAGCATCGGCTTCATCGACAATCGAAATGAGCCGGCGCCATAAAATTTCCAGTGTAATCGGATCAAACCGCGTATTCGGATTACCTTTTTTCCTACCATTTTCCTGCATGTTTTACGGGTCTCCTGATGATCAAATGCCTAAAATTTTAGCTAAAGAAAATGAGTTGCCAATATTTCCGCATTCCGCATTCACACTTCCGAATTCATTTCGATCCACACAAAACCGTGTTCATCCACAGACGCTTTGGCATCTTCCCCGACAATAATCGTTGACTCCTTTTCTTCGATGATTGCCGGTCCGCTCAGCGATGCCCCGGCAAACAGCTTGAAGCGGTCAAATACCTGATGGGGAATGTAAGCTTTTTGCGTTAACGAAAATGCCTGCCGCTCGCCTTTCAGGCAATCTTGAATTGACTGGGTCGTATTTTGCAAGGGCGGTATGCGAAAAGGCCGCTCCGGCAAACTTGCGCGCACCTTAAACGTGACAAATTCAACCGGCGTTTCAGGATAAGTCCGGCCATACAGCTTTTGATAAGCTTCATCAAAAAGCGCTCTAATTTGCTCTTTTTTCCACTGATCGAACGGTTTGGCATCAATGGCAAGATCCGTTTCAGCGCCTTGTCCGACAAAGCGCATCATCAGGGTGCGTTCAAATTGAATTTTTTGATCTTTTTGGGCTTCTTGCAGGATTGCGGCGCCTTCTTTCTCGAGCGCTGCAAACAGCTTGTCAATTTGTTTGAAATCGGCATCATCCAGAGCAACCCGATGGCTGCGGGTTAGGTCAAAAGCGACCGGCGCCGTAAAAAATCCAAGAGCTGAACCCACGCCAGCCAAAGGCGGTACCAGAATGCGTGGTGCACCAATTTTTTTTGCCAGACCGTAGGCGTGGACCGGGCCGGCACCGCCGAAAGCAGAGATCGTCACGATTTTCGGATTGCCGCCCTTCTCGGCGATATGGGTTTTGGCTGCCGCTGCCATGGTTTCGTTAATCAGGTCGTGAATACCAAAAGCGGCTTCCGTAACCTGGGTCTCAAGAGGCCCGGCAACCTTTTCCGCAATTGCTTTTTCAGCCGCCGACTTATCCAGGGGCATAGTTCCGCCCAGAAAGTAATTCGGATCCAAATATCCTAACACCAGGTCGGCATCCGTTACAGTTGGGTTCTGGCCACCGCGGGCATAACAGGCGGGTCCGGGATCGGCACCGGCACTTTCCGGTCCGACCTGCAAAAGTTCCATTTTGCTCATGCGGGCAATACTGCCACCGCCGGCTCCGATTTCCATCAAATCCACCACCGGCACCTGAATGGGCAGACCGCTGCCTTTTTTGAACCGTTGAACGCGGCCGACTTCAAATGTCGAGACCAGCCCGGCCTGCCCTTTTTGAATCAAACAGGATTTGGCGGTGGTGCCGCCCATGTCAAAACAAAACATATCCTTTATCTGAAACATTTTCCCGTAGTGCTGCGAGGCGATTACCGCAGCTGTCGGCCCGGATTCAATGATTCTAACCGGATATTTGCGGGCGGTTTCAACGGAGGTAATACCCCCGCTGGAAAGCATGATGAACAGCTTGCCCCTAAAACCAAGGGCTTCCAAGCGTGCAGACAGTTTGGCCAGATATTTCGCCGTAATAGGCTTAACATAAGCATTGGTAGCTGTGGTACAGGTTCGCTCGTATTCGCGGATCTGCGGCAATACTTCATAAGAAGTCGACAATGATAATTCGGGTGCATTTTTTTTGATGATCTCTTTTACCTGGATTTCGTGGTCCGGATTCTCATAAGAGTTAATCAGGCAGATCGCCAGCGATTCGATTCCGGCGTCACAAAGTTCGGCAAGAACGTTGGCAACTTCATCAGGATTTAACTTCACCAGCACACGGCCATCCGCAGAAATCCGCTCGGATACTTCCCTGCGAAGTGAGCGCGGCACCAGCGGCTGTGGATATTCGGCAAAAATATCATAGGCATCATAGCGAATCTCGCGGCCAAGCTCTAAAACATCCCGAAACCCCTGGGTTGTTATCAGGCCTGTTTTGGCACCCTTGCGTTCTATGATGGCATTTATGACCAGCGTCGTACCATGAATAATCTCATCAATATGGGGCATGAATCCCGGAACACGCTCCAGTAATCCCCGGATGCCTTCCTCAACTGCATCAGAGGGATCGGCAGGTGTCGTCAGGCACTTATTGATCTGAAAATCGCCGCTTTCATCATTGACCAGCACAAAATCGGTAAACGTGCCGCCGATGTCACAGCCTAGTCGATAGGACTCGTTATTCAATCACTCCTCCTCTCTGGAATTCGGAAGTCGGAATGCGGAATGTGGAATTATTGCTTAGACTTTTTGCCAATTGTTGTCAAAATTGCGACTAACTCATCCGCTTCGATAAGTCGGTAATCTAGAAGTTTTCCTTTCGTGATTCCAGATTCCTTCAACAATTCTAACCAATAAAGTGACTCATCCGATTCTTGCTCAACTATACCAATTTTGGCTCTAAATTCAGCTTTCGATCTGGCGCGGTTGGCTTCTCTGTAATTTGCGCCCACAGATGTTCCGGCTTTCAATAATTGTCTGCCGATAATATCCGCTTCTCTTGAACGCGGAAGAGTCGCTACCAGTCGTATAACATTTAGCGCGAATATTTTAGTTCTTTCCTTTAAATCTTTCTCAGACATTTTCCCCACCTTCCTCCTACCCAATTCCGAATTCC